>JAFVZE010000269.1 GCA_017508315.1 Kiritimatiellia bacterium
GGTGGCGTTTTCCGTAAACCGCATCAAGGAAGTCGATCCGGCCGTGCGTTTTGCGCTTTCGGGAACGCAGAGACCCTCGGCATACGGCGGCACGGACTGGTGGAAACAGCTCAATGTTATGGATGCCGCGCTCAACTACGGCGGCGGCGGACAGTTCGACATCCACCGCTCGTTCTGCCCCGGCGGAGGTTTCATGCCCTGGAACTGGGGGTATTCGCGGCGCGGCCCGGCGGCGGTGGCGGATGTCTGGCGCACGGCGTTCTACGGAATGCGCGGGCTGATGGGATTCCAATCGACTTCGCAGATCAACCAGGACTGGACGTTCTCGCGCGGACTTAGAGACACCCTGCCGCACGTGCGCCGTCTTGTGGAAGGCACCGGAATGCACTTCGTCAACAATCTTGTAGCCAAGCATGAAGTTGCGATACTCTATTCGCAGGCTTCGCTGCGCGCGGCGTTCATCGAGAATCGCCGCGAGGAACACGATCTGCTGGAGGAGAAGGTGCGGCTTCTGCTGCGCAACCTCGGTTATGCCTATGACTACGTTTCCTACGACGAACTTTCGACGGGAGCCGTCGCAAAGCGCGGCTACCGTGTGCTTCTTCTCGCTGATGCCGTGGCGATGTCCGATGCGGAAGTCGCGGCCGTGCGTGCGTTTGTGCAGGCCGGCGGCACGGTGATTGCGGAAGGGATGCCGGCGCGCCGAGCGGCGAACTGCCGTGTCCGCGCCGCAGCGCCGCTCGCCGATCTCTTCGCGGACGGCTCCCGGCACACGTTGTTCCCGGAGATCGATGTGCGCTACAATAAGGCGATAGAATATCCTGAAAAGGCGGCAAACGCGCCGGTCGTGAAGATGGAGCGAGAGCGCTATGAAAATGCGTTGGTGCGCGCGGGCGCTTCAACGACGCGAGTCGGGATTGTAAACGAAGAGACCGGCAGGAATATGGTGAATGCGGAGGTGTTCTGCAAATCCGATCGTGCCGGAAATCCGCTGTGGGGAATTCTTGCGCCTAAAGTTGATCGCGTCTTTGACGTGCGGTTCAAATTCCCGAAAAAAGCCTTTACGTATGATCTGGTCTCCGGACGCCTGTACGGAGCGGTCGATACGCTGCGTCTTCCGCTCGGACTGGGGACGCCGTACGCGTTCGTGCAGTTCCCGGAGGCGGTCGGTCTTGAAGCGCCGGCCGTGAACGGTGCGCGGCTGTCGTTCGCGTTCACCTGCGCGGTGGACGGAGTGGTGCGCGTCGAGGTTCTGCGCCCCGACGGCACCGAGGCATATGCCTATTCGAGGAACGTGCTTATGACCGCCGGAAAAGGCTCGTACGAGATTCCCTTCGCGCTCTCGGATCCGTCCGGAGAGTGGAAGGTTCGCGTAACGTCGGTGTTCGGCTCGCTCCGGCGCGAGGCTGTTGTCCGGCGCTGAGATGAGGCAAAAGAAAGAAAAAATAAAAGGAGAATATTGAAATGATGACTACAAGAAAAGAATTTATCGGCGGGATGCTCGCTTCAGCGGCGGCTGGATGCGCAGGGATCCCTGATTCGGCGGTACCGCGTCCGGCGCAGGGTAAATTCGTCTGGGGCGATCTTCTGCATCTCGGGATGAATATGTGGTGCGATTGGGAGAATCCCGCGCCGCTCAGCTATGGGTGGGAAGAGACGGTCATTCGCTGGCCGTCGGACAAGGTGCGCGCCGATCTTTCCGTCTGGAAGGATTGGACGGACGCGATGGCGCGCGAGCAGTTGAATCTGGCGGTTGTTGATCTTGGCGAAGCGCTTATCTATCCGAGTCATCCGGAGCTGGCGGCGAAGGGGGCGTTCACGCCCGAACGGATGCGTAAGGAGATTGAGCGTCTTCGCACACTGGGGATCGAGGCGATTCCGAAGCTGAATTTCTCCGGCGGGCACAACCGCTGGCTCAACGAATACCGACCGCTGATGGGAACCGGGCGCTACCGGCAGATCTGCGCGGAGATTATCGCGGACGTCTGCGAGATATTCGACCGGCCGCGCTTCTTCCATATCGGATACGATGAAGAGACCGCCGGACATCAGAGCCGCTTTCAGCACGTGATCGTCCGGCGCGGCGACGTGTGGTGGCGAGATTTTCTCTCGGTCGTGGATGCGGTCGAGAAGAGCGGTTCGCGGGCGTGGTGCTTCTCCGACATGATCTGGCATTACCGCGACGAATTTCTTAAACGTATGCCCAAGAGCGTCGTGCAGTGTCCGTGGCACTATAAACCGGATGAAAAACATCCCGAATACGTTCAGTCGCTTGAGGATATGCTTTCGGCCGGCTACGAGATGATTCCCGATGTCGGGACGTTTTCGACGAAATCGCAGGATACGATCGGCACGGGCGAGGGCGAGCGGCTCTTGAAGCGCTTCATCAACGACTACCCGCGCAAACAGCTGCTCGGCTTTCTGCTCTGCTCTTGGGCGCGGCCGGTGCCGTACCATCGGACGAAGGGGCTTAAGTCGATCGAGTTCTTCGGGGATATGAAGCGCCGCTGGGAGGCCGTCAACCCCGCATGATGTTTGTAAAGGGTTGATTAGTGTGATTAAAATTTTTACAGGCGCAATTCTGCTCTGCATGCTTTCGCCCGCCCGCGCTGAAAGTGTGCGGGGAGAATGTGCTGAGGATACCTTCGGCATAGATGCTCGCGGCGGGGTCACATTCGATCTGCAGGAGATGTGCAGGCGTACGGCGCGGATTTCCGATTCGGCGGATGAATTTCCGGTTCAGATCACGTGCCCGGTTCCGGATCGCACCGATTCGCGTTTTGAATTGCCCGCCGGACAGTGCGCGTATCTTTGGTTTAAATGGCGTTCCGGGCGTCCGGTGAAGGAATGGGATCAATCGCTTTTGCGTTTCTCGCTTACGCTTCCTTCCAAAGTGGAATATCTCGCCTCCCGGCTAACGGCGCCGTCCGCGCCGGAAACGATCGTTGCGGCGGACGGCTCGCGGCAATACCGTTTCAAGCTCCGCAAGGGCGGCGGTCCCGGCACAGTGCCGCGCACCGCGTTTAATTCAAGCGATCCGTTCGGCGTATTGGTGCGCACGGCGATCGGTGTCCGCGGCACGCTTGGCAAGGCGCGGGTGCACATCGAATACGACGGACGGCGGATATCCAACGAAACGGCATTTGAAATCATCGCCGTCGATCCCGTCCGGTGCGCCGCGCCGAAGCGTTACATGAACGGCGTTATAACCGGCAGCGACATTTTCGATTTCACACATTCCGCTGTAACGAACGCGACGGAGATTTTCGCCGGTCTGCTCGGCGACATGGGCGTACGCTGGGTGATCGCCAACGGCAGCACGCGCTCTTTCGCCGCGCTGCGGTCGAACGGGGTGCGCCATATCGCCCGCAACGATCCGCTCATCATCAACGGCTTTGCCATCGGCGAGTGGCGGCACCGTCCGGCGGAAGATCGTTACGTGACCGACAATCCGCTCGAAGGGCCGCTCGAATATCTCAAATACTGGATCAACCGGGCGACGTGTCCGATCGCAGTCTACACCGAGTCGAAGCATTTCCGCGAATACGTCGTGCCGCTTATAAAAAACGCCTGCAAGGGAGCGGACGGACTGTGGGAGAACTGGGAGCCTTACTACTACGCCGGAAAGGGCTGCATGTGCGTGCGCTGCCGCAGGGCGTTCGCCGAATTCGTCGGCGTGAGCGATGAGGAGATGGCCCGCGACTGGCCGAAAGAAATAAAGCGCGGACGCAGATGGGGCGATCGCATCCTTGATTTCCGCGCCAGAGAGCACTCCCGAATCGTGCGCACGATCGACAGGTATGTGCGGGAATTCTCCGGAGGAGAATCTTCCTGCGGACTTATTCCGGCCATCGCCTGGATAGAGAACGGCAGCTGGTATCACGCGAATTCGCGCGGTTTAGCCCGTTATGTGGACGAGGTGTGTCCGCGCTTCTACGCCGGTGATCTCAAATGGCTCAATCCGTGGGGACCTTACGCCGGACTGAAGGGCGCGAGACCCAAGCCGTACGAGAAGCGCGTCCCGCTTGTGAGTTTCGCTGCCGCCGATGACGTGCGCCGTACGGTCGAGCGCGATTATCCCGATCCCGTGCGCCGTCCGCGGCTGATGGCGTTTCCGCTCGGATATTTCGGCAATTATCTGTCGCGTCCCGAAACGCTTTCGATGGCGCTCGATTCGTTTTTCTTCAACCGCTGGGAAGCGTCGGTCGTCTATTACATGTTTCGCGGCGGAATGGATGCGCGGTACATGCGCGCTTTCGCCGCGGCCAACGGCCGCGCCGCGAAATACGAGGACTTTGTGCTCGACGGCCTCGACGTCACTTCCCGGACGGCGGTCGTTCCGGTAAAGGAGTATGCGAGATCGTGCCGGCTGGCGAGCGCATATGTTCCGGCCTCCACCAACATGAGTACGCTGCAGGTGCGCGCCTATGAGCTCGGAGCGTCCAGAATCGCCGCAGTTTTCAATTTCTGGGAAAAGGGCGAAGCGTTCTTCGATCTGCGCGTGAAGGAGCTGCCCGTCGGCGATTATTTCGTGACGGATGAGGATGGAACGGTCTATTCCGGCGGCGGCGCGGCGGGAACCTGGACGGCGCGGGAGCTTGATGGAGGGATTCGTCTTGTCGTGGGCGCAGCGAGAACGAAAGTCTTTGAAATCCGCTCTGCGGCCAAATTCCGTCCCGTTGCCGGTTCGCTGCGGATGACGCCGGAAAAACTTGCGGCGCTTTTCGCCGTACGCAGAGAAGCGCTTGCCTCGCTCGCTGAAGCCGATGCCGCAGAAGAGGCGGCCGCGCCGCTTCCAAAGGAGGATGCCGGGCGGGTTTTATAGGGGAGTGAAATCGCGGGAGCCCCATCGTTCGTAATTGAAAATGCTTCAACCGACGGATTATTTGCTTGTTCTGCTTATATATAGTAAATTGAGAATTTAATGCGGAATATTTTATTGCGCTGAAATCTGGTAGCGCAAGCTGATTGGAGAGGGCGAAGCGCGAAGGACATTTTTTGGGGACACACCCCAAAAACCTTAGGTTTTTCGCGATTTTTGGCCTTTGCGAGACTTCTGCGGCAGTTGCGGCGTTCAAGCGAAGGGGCGGGCGGAAGCGCGGCGACTTTTCGATGGTGCGGATACGACTGGCGAGATTCGCTTTACCTCGGTTTGGTTTTAAGCGGAAGCAAAAGCAGTCGGATTAGGGGTCAGTTGTTAGGGGTAGAAATTAGGTGTAGGTGTAGAGAGGATGTTTATCCTTCATATCTACCGCTAACCCTACTGTTCGTATCGTTGTTTAATTGTTGAAAACGGAGCCCTAAAACCAGTCAAACGAGAAAGGGGGCGCAGCTGCGGGGACAAAACCCGGCCGTCACAAACTTTTGCGGTATTCCGCCGGGGTGACGCCGACAAGTTTCCTGAAGGTGCGGATGAAGTGCGAATGGTCGAAAAAGCCGACCTCGACGGCGATGTCGCTGATGCGCTTGTCGGTCGTCTTCAGAAGTGCCTTGGCGTTGTTGATTCTGACGTTTGCGATATAGACGGAAGGCGATTGGCCCATCAATCTGGTGAAAAGACGTCTGAACTGCGCCGGCGAATAATTGGCGATCGCCGCAAGACGTTCAATAGAGACGTCTTCGGAGAGGTGGTCGTTCAGATAAACCACGGCTTTGCGTATCGGATTGTACCATGACGAGGAGCGCATTTTCTGCTGGGCGCGCCAATATATCGTCGCCGTTCCTATCCGCCTGCCGTCTATTCCCGTCACGGGGCGGACGGTTACGCAGTTAAGGCTGTCCGAGCGGTCGGCGACAAAACCGTATATGCGTTCGATGATTGGGATGCCGCTTTCCATTACCTGACGATCGCGTCCGCCGTAAACCGACGCCTGTTCCGGCGGGTAAAGTTCTTCGGACGTGTAGCCGAGCATGTCGTTGACCGACTGCCAGCCGCTCACATCCACATTGTAGCGGTTGGTGTGCATTATTCTACCGTCGGCATCCTTGACGCAAAACGAGATATTCGGGGCAGATTCAAAGAGGTCGATCATCAATTGCATCACCGGACCGGCCTTGGCGAAGAATTTGCGTCGCATCTTCTGTACGGTTTCGTGAGGAATCTTTTGTGGTGCATATCTCTGCTTTGGTTTCATGAGCTAATTATACACATTTCTGCGTAGCCGATGCAAGAATCGGCAGACGGATTTTGCGATAATAAGCCGTACTGAGAAACAAACCCGGCACTAAGGAAAACAAATCGCAATGAGAAAGTCAATGTTGAAAGAAAATTCTATCAGATTTATTTTGTCATTTATGGCGATTCTGCTGATGTTTACGCTTCACGCTGTGACGCTCGGCCCTGGGGAGATGCTCGATTGGGATGCGAATAAGCCGACCGCCGCCGATGTCGTTGAAGCGACCGGCGGTACAATCGTGTTCAATTCAAGTGTGACGGTTGCGAACAACATTCATCTCGGCGGCGAGGTGTCCGTCGTCATCAATAACGGAGCGTCGGTGCGTTTCACCAAGACTTTCTTCAAGACGAATCCGTTGGGTAGGCTGGTTCTGCCGTGTGCTGTGCGCTTCGGCAGCGATGATTCATCCAGATTCGCGTTTCTGCCGGAAAACTCTATCGCGTTCACTTCGGATGCGGCAGGCTCCAAGCTGCGGTTTGCGGGGTATGTCTCAATGGCGGTTCTGCCGGACGGATGGACAAGCCCGGTCGCATACGAGTGCGAGTCCGACACCATGATTGCGTTTTATGGCGCAGATATGGTGACGGATGATGTCTATGCCGTGCCGTCCGGCTGCACTGTGCGTATGACCAGCCCTGCAAACTTTTCGGCGTCGACCGTCATCTCCGTGCCGGCGGATTCGACATTGCAGGATCGGCCCTCGAAGTTTGATCCTGTAACCTGCGCAGGTTCGGGCATTGACACCGATACTGTCACCGTCGGCTCAAACGACGTGGTATTGGCCGGCGGTACGTTCAAGATATTGACCGGCTCCACCCATCACTACTTCGGCGACATTTCCGGAACCGGCATGATCAATGTCGGCACGCAGTACCCAAGCGAATACAAATCCCGCAACGTGTACCACTATTTCTACGGCGATCTGAGCGAAATGGATGCGCAGAGCGAATTGACGATAGATGAGCTCCGTGAAACCAATCCAGCGATGAACCAGGGTGCCCGCCTTAATTCCGATTTCCCCGGAAAGGTGAAAATCAATTTTGTAACATCGAACTGGATTGATCCAAACGGAAAATACTGCGTAGCTTCCAATACCGTATCATTCGGATTTGCCGTTCCGGGCGGATCCGGCGTGACCAACGAGAGCTGGTATGTAGGTGCGCTGCAGGGCGGAAGTTTTATCGGCGTGCGCGAGGGTGAAGGAGGCGCGCGGTTGCAGTTCTCCGCAAGACAGCACATCCACGTCGGCACGCTTTCGGGAAAACTCACCGCGTACGCCACCGGCCTGTCCTCGGCCCTCAACACCGACGATCTGACGGTTGATACAGTATCGGATGACACGATTCTTTATGTGAAAAACGGTATCCGCCTTCATTTCGGCACGGTCGGCAGGGGCGTAAAAATCCGTTATATGGCCTCTCCCGTCAGCTCCAACGTCGTCGAGATCGGCTCTGGCGCTATCGAAGAGATTGCCTTTCTTTCCGACCAGCGGGCGAAGCCTGTCTATTTAAACGGCGGCGCGGTCGAAAAGATTACCGGTTCGGGCACGATAATCGTCACCGGCGGCAACGTGCGCATCGGAGCGGCCGACGCGACGGTCGACGTGCAGGTGCGCGGCGGCACGGTCACGTTCGGCAGCGGCGCCGATCTTGGCGGAGTCCTTGGCGGCAGGCCTGCTCTTTGGCTCGACGCGTCCGACACTGAAAAAATGACGGGCGTGTACAATTCCGGATGGGCAGAGACGCAAGAGGGTAGGTTGGCTTTGGGAGCCAATCCCGCCGTCACGTTCAACGGAAGTGCCGCCGCCACGTATACAAACGGTTTCCCTCTCATTGAGAAATGGTTCGACAAGCGTCCGGAGCAGACGTGGACCTACGCCTGGCAGGACCGTTGTGCAGGCTTTTCCTCCACACTGTATACGCTTGTCTATCCGTATTTGGTGCCGAAAGGATTGAACGGGCGCGCTTATTTAAGTTTCGGCAAGCACGGAAGCGAAGATTTACCGGTTGAATTCGGCAGAGGCCGCGCCGACAATATGCCGAATTTCAGGCGAGAGATGCGCCGTATGCCGCTGATGCACGATATGCTCGACGGCCAGCCGAGAGGCAATGCCGTAAGCGCTTACGCGACGATACTCGTCTTCGGCTCGCAGCAAGGCGGCGGGCGGGCGATTCTGGGCAGTTATGACGGCAATGACTGCTGGAAAATAGGCGGCGACAATCCTGGATGCGGCGCGAATTACTTAAGAGGTGGCGATAATTATGATGCGACGAATACCATTTTCGCGCCCGGAAACAATAAGTCGGCTTGGATTGACGGCGAAAATATTGATCCTGCGGCAACGCCCTTGAACGGCGGGTGGCAGATTATTTCCGTAACGAACCCGCCCGCCGCCTGGCGTTCGCTCGGCGAAGGTGCGATGAAGACTGACGCGAGCGAATCCGGAGGCCAGAACTATGCGGAAGTGATTTCGTTTACAAACGCAATCACGGCGGCAGAGCGTATGGCCGTTGAGAACTATCTCGCGATGAAGTGGGGATTGCCCGGCGCGCTTTCCGCGAAGTGCTCCGTAACGGTGTCCGCCGGCGCTTTAGTCAAGGGTGCGATTGCGAATGTAACCGGTGCGGGCACGTGGGAATTCGACCTGCCGGAATCGCGCGTTAAGATGAACGGCTCTTTCAAGGGAACGGTTTCAGGCTCCGGCGACATCGCCGCGGCGGACGCGGCCGACCTGCCTGCCATTGCAGAGTCGTTCAACGGTGCGGTCGAAGTGCTAAGCGGCAACCTGTCGTTCGAATGCCTAAACGGTGCGTTCTCCTCTGCGCTCATCGCCGCGAATTCCGATTTGACTTTCCCGTCTGCCGCAACTGTTGAAATCTCGGCTGTCGGCACGAAGCCGGCTGTCGGCGATCATGTGCTTGTTCAGGGCAAAACGCTGACGGGCATGACGGATCTTTCGCTCGTCCACAATGTGAGCGGCGGAAGAATTCTGCAGCTCGTACGCGCCGAGACTTCGCTTGTGCTTCGTGTCATCCCCTCGGGTACGACAATCATAGTCCGATAACCGCAAAGGCTTTCACATGTACATGGTAAAACATTTAGGCTTTGCAGCTGCCGTTATTCTGTCCGCAACCGGATTCGGCGGCCCGGCAGAGGTGCGGGTTTCAGATTTCGGATTCGACAAAGACGACTCTACGCGTTTCGTCAAAGCCGCATTTGAATCCGGTGCCGGGCGGATCGTGTTTGACAAACGTCCCGAAGGGCCGTGGCACGTAACACCTCTGCGCATGCGCTCGCGTCGCGACATCGAAATCGTATTCGAAGACGGTGCGCAGCTATGCGCGAAACGCGGCGCCTTCCGTGGCATATTCGACGCGCTGCTGACTTTCGACTGCTGCACGAACGTGCTTCTTCGCGGCGCAGGATGCATCCGGATGTGGAAGGAGGATTATCTCAAGCCGCCGTACAAAAAATCCGAATGGCGACATGCACTCTCGCTTCTGTCGTGCAAGGGCGTTACGGTGGAGGATCTTGAAATCACGGATTCAGGAGGCGACGGCGTATACATATCCTACGTCGGCACAACGCGCAGGCCCGGCGTCAGCGGGCATTGCGAGGATGTCGTTCTGCGTAACGTCAAGTGTCTGCGCAACTGCCGTCAAGGTGTCAGCGTAATCGCAGTCAAGGGATTTCTGGCGGAGGGATGCGATTTTTCCGACACCGCCGGGACGCTGCCGGAGGCCGGAATAGACTTCGAGCCGAACAAACCCGAAGACATGATTTCCGGCTGCGTTGTCCGCAACTGCCGTTTCGAGCGCAACCGAGGCTCTGGAGTTCTGATTATGCTTTTAAACCACGATGCGACAACTCCGTTTACCGGCATCGAGCTGGAAGGGTGCGTGTCGCGGAACAACGCCCGAGCGTGGCAGGCGATCGAATACACGGGGCGCGGTCAGCTTCGCGGCGGATCGGGGCGCATAGCCGTGCGCAACTGCACTTTCCGCGAGAAGGGCGGAAAGGACGAGCTCGTCTCAAAGGAGATCGTCTATGGCCGTCCGGTGCTCGCGGCCGACGGCAGGAGATTGCAGGCTATGAGCGTCGACGAGTGGGATCGGAAGAACGTGAGGGCGGTGGATGCGTGCCCCGGCAGGCGGACTCACCTGTCGCAGACCCGCTTGAGATACTCTGCTCCGTTTGTATTTTTGGCCTCCGCACCGGGAACGGTTTCATTCAAGGCTCGACAAGGCAGCTTTGCGAAGGGACAGGCTTCTCGCACCAACCGGATCGTCATTGCATCGTTCGACGGCGACTTTAAATCCTTCGCGCCGCCGCCATCCGTTACGGGAGATGTGTTCACAGTGAACGTGCCTCGCGCTGGATTCTACACCTTGAAATGGAATGCCGGCTATACGGCGTACTTTACGCTGCTTGAATCGTCCGTGCCGGTTGCCGTCGACGCGTTGGCGCGAAAAATCGCGCCGCCGCCTAAATTCCATTCTCCCGGCAGTACGGTTTATTTCCACGTGCCGAAACTGAGCGCATCATTCGCGGCGGTGGCATTAGGCGGCGATCCCGGCGAAGGCCACCGCGTCACGCTCAGGGATCCTGCCGGCAATACGGTATTCGACCGTGATAATGCCGAAACGGACGACTTTTGGCTTTCTCCTGAAAACCCGGCGCCGGGGCTTTGGAGTTTTACCTCTTCCGCGCCTTCAGCTAAAATTTACGACGACTATGGGTTTGATCTCGCGGGAATTCCGCCGTTGTTCTTTCTTTCACGTGAGAAGTACTGGATTGCGGCGGAGGGAGCCGCAGTCCAAAAAAGTGTAAAATAAGGAGATAAAATGAAAACAACAAGAAGAAACGTTTTTAAGGGTCTTGCGGCGGTATCGTCGCTGCCGCTTTTCAATATCGGCTGCGCCGGATTCGGGCTGAGCAGGGCGCGGCAGATCGCGAAAGGCGCGAAGATCAGGGTCGCGCTGATCGGATGCGGACTCCAGACGAAGTGTATGATAGACGGCGTTCTCTGCGAGAATCTCGTTGCGATCGTCGACCCCGATCCAGTGCGCTTCGACATTCTTGAGAAGTATGTCGCCAAGACGTGCAGCGCCACGGACAGGGAGAACTTCGCGTCCGCTAAGCGCTTTGCGACGTATCAGGACATGTTCGAGAAAATGGGCGGAGAAATCGACGCCGTCGTCATTGAGACGCCGAACCACCAGCATGTTCTTCCGGCTGTGATGGCGATGCGCCGCGGCATCCACGTCTACCTCGATAAGCCCCTCTGCCTTACGTCGGCGGAATGCGATCTCATCCTTGCAGAGGCCCGCAAGAACCCGGGGCTCGTCACTCAGTGCGGCACCTACGGCCACTCGTTCCCGTCGATGAAGTACTGCGTCGATCGTATCGCGGAAGGTGCTCTCGGAGAAGTGCGCGAGGTGTGGGCGTATGATGACCGCTGCAACTCGATCTATCAGCGTCCGGCGGCGGTTCCCCCTCCGAAGGGAATGGACTGGGATCTCTGGTGCGGCGGTTCGCCGATATGCGACTTCTATCCTGAAACGTCGGATCAGGACGGAATGCATCCGCACGGCTGGCACAGCTGGATCGGTTACGGCAACGGCTCCATCGGCAATCTCGGCATGCACATTATGGACGTCGCGTTCTGGGCGCTGGGACTTAAGGATCCCGATACGGTGAAGTGCCATGAGGCGAAGTTCGCGCTCGACGGCGCGTGGGCCTTCCGCGACGCGCTGGAGTTCCACTATCCGACGTCGAAGTTCGGGTACGATGTGACGATGCACTGGTGGGACGGTCTCAATGACGGTGTTCCGTAC
>JAFVZE010000270.1 GCA_017508315.1 Kiritimatiellia bacterium
ACGGATGCGCAGCGCACTCACGCCGAAGTCGCGTTGCCTTCCTGCCTTCCGGCGCATTCGTTTATCGTCGTTACCGGTAAGAAGACGTCACTTCGGTGACGGGAGGGAGTCATGGTTCCGGGTATTCTGCTGTTGGCCGCGTTGTGGATTTCAGTTCCGGATGCGCCTGTCTTTGAGGGGAAGGTCTGTTCAACCCCGATGATCGATGAAACGACATTCGGAGATGCCTCGCGCGCGGCTCCCGGTACGAGCTGGTTTGCGCGCTCATTCACGAACAGCGCGAAAATCGTGTCCGCGAAGTGGACGGTTTCCGGACTCGGAGTCTTCGATGTCTATGTCAATGGCACGCGGGTCGGCGATGATTTTCTTAAACCTGGTTTCACGCACTGGCAGAAGACGAAATATTCCTTTACGTATGATGTGACAGGACTGCTTGCCGATGCCGCCGGTGCGCGCAATACGCTCGCCGCGGAGGTTTCCGCCGGCTGGTGGCGCGATAAGATTGTCACGCCTACTGGCCGAAATGGGTTTATCGGACGCAAGAGCGCGTTTTTAGGAACGCTCGAACTTGAGTACGCCGACGGTCGGCGTGAGACTGTTGATACCGATACGGAAACGTGGCGCTGCGGCATCGCCGGGTCGGTCGTGCAGGCTTCCATTTTCGACGGTGAAGAATATGACGCCCGGATTAAAAATCCTGTTCTTGGAGAGGGCTTGACTAAGCGTCCGGAGCGCAACGACGAATTCAAGGGCGAAGTTTTGCCGTCTTCAGGCGGTGAAGTTGTTCTTAGGCGCGATCTTAAGATGACGCGCGGACCGTACACGCTCAAGAAAGGCGAGACGCTTATCGTCGATTTCGGTCAGAACTGCGCCGGGGTTCCGGAATTCGCCTTCAGAGCCCGTCGCGGCACCGTACTTACCGGACTTCCGGGCGAGATGCTCAACGACGCGGAAAAGGGTATGCGCGGGTGCGACGGCCCCAAAGGTTCCGTTTACCGGGCTAATCTCCGTTGCTCGGCCGCATCCATGCGAGTTCGTTACACGTTTTCGGGAGAAGGGACGGAGCTTTACCATCCGCGTTTCACGTTCTACGGTTACCGTTATATTTCGCTTACGGCGACGGACGATGTTGAGATTGAGCGCGTGACGTCCATACCCGTGACATCCGTCACCAGTGCGATGGAGCTCGGGCGTCTTGAAACGGGCGACAACGACGTCAACAGATTCATAGCGAACATTTATTGGGGACAGCTCTCCAATTATCTTAATGTTCCGACCGACTGTCCCCAGCGCAACGAGCGTCTCGGTTGGTCGGCTGACACCCAGGTTTTTTGCGAGGCGGGTTCCTTCAATGCCGACACGCGTTCATTTTTCAGAAAATTCACCCGCGATCTGCGCGACAGCCGGTGCGCCGAGGGCGGGTTTTCGTCCGCCGCGCCGTTCGCCCAATACGGCAATGAAACGTTTTCGCTCGGCTGGGCCGATGCGGGGGTGATCGTGCCGTGGACCGTTTGGCGTCAGTTCGGCGACAAGTCGATTCTCCGCGACAACTGGGAGGCGATGGCGAAATTCGTCCGCCGTCTTGATGAGACGAAATATGATTTCGAAGGGAAGAACGGTTACATCTATGCCGATTGGCTTTCGTACGAGACGTTTGAGACGCGCGGCAACCGGTTCGGTTCGTGGGAGAAGTGGCGCAATGATCCTGATGCGATGAATTACCGGCGCTATCTCGCGGCATGCTATTGGCTGTACGACGCGCGGTTGATGGTCGATATGGCCAAGGCGCTCGGGAAAGACGATGAGGCGGCATGGTTCGGTGCGAGCGCCGAACGCGCGCTTGCGTACATTCGCGCAAAGTTCCTTGAAAAGGACGGTTCGCTTCTAAAACCGATGCGTCATCTGCAGACGGCTAACGTCTTTGCGCTCAAGTTCGGCATTACGGAAGGTGCGGCGCGTGAAGCGGCGAAAGAACGGCTTTTAAAGTCCATCCGGAAGCACGGCGACTGCCTGCAGACGGGCTTTCTCGGTACGAGTTTCATCATGGATGCGCTTACGGAATGCGGGGCGGTCGATGTCGCCTATACGCTTCTTCTGCAGCACAAGCATCCAAGCTGGCTGTATTCCGTAGACCAGGGCGCGACGACGGTTTGGGAACGGTGGAACAGCTACACGAAAAAGGACGGTTTCGGCCCGGTCGGAATGAACAGTTTCAACCATTACGCCTATGGTGCAGTCCTTGGATGGATGTATCGCACGGTAGCCGGAATCTCGGCGGACGTGAAATCGCCGGGTTTCAAAAATATAATCATGGCGCCTAAGCCGGATCGCCGTCTCGGTTGGGTTAAAGCCGAATATAAGTCGGCATCGGGGACGGTAAAGAGCAGTTGGCGCTACGAGGGCGGAAAGTGGATATGGGAATTTACCATCCCCGAGGGCGCGACGGCAACGGTCACGATTCCCGGCGAAAAAGAGCCGGCGACGTATGTCAGCGGCTCGTACCGCATCAAGCGTTTATGTCATAAATGAAACTTGTCGCCGCCTGCGGAATGAACGAGATGAAGTTGATATGTCTTTTTGCATAGAGAAGACGGCAGATGGTATAATCGGCACATGAAAACGATATTGATTGTTATTTCCGCAACAATTGTTGAAGCTGCATTGTTTGCTGCTACGCCTCATTCATCGCTGGCGGAATCAATCGGTTGTGAGACCGGACGCCTTACGGTTATGTCCGATGAATCTTTGCGCCGGATTGACGATCTTTTCGCCAAGAGAATTGAAGCGATTGAAAAAACTCCGAATATGAGCGTTCCAGACGGTGTCACGCGGCGTTATCTTTCGGCAAAAGGCGATGATGCCGCGGACGGCCTGACGCCGCAGACGGCTTGGCGGACGATTGAACGCTTGAACAGGGAAAAGCTTGAGAAAGGCACTTACGTTCTTTTTGAACGCGGGGGATTATTCCGCGGCAGCGTCAAGACCTGCCCCGGCGTCACGTATACAGCGTACGGAGTGGGACCCAAGCCGCGCGTCACGCCTTCGCCGATGGACGGCGCGGATCCCGCGAAATGGGAAAAGACGGATGCGGAAGATGTCTGGCGCTGTCAGATCGGGACGGACGACGTGGGGACGCTCGTTTTCGACGGTGGCAGCGCTCACGCAATCAAGA
>JAFVZE010000271.1 GCA_017508315.1 Kiritimatiellia bacterium
GACGTCGAAATCGTTTCGGCAAAGACGTGGCCGACGATGATCACGCCCGATCAGTTCAAGACCTCCACCGGCGGAGTCATCGGCAAGACGATCGCCGTTGACGCCAACGGAGAATTCATCTGGAAACTCAAAGGCGTCCATTGCAAAGTTTCGGTCGTGTGGAACTTCATGGCGCCCGCCGGCACCGGCGACACCCATTATTCGCTCATGCGCGGCACCAGGGCCGAACTCGTCATCGAGCAGGGCGCGAAGGAGAACTACAAGCCGGTTCTCTACGTCCGCTCACGCGGGGAAGCGAAAGCGACGGAAAAGGCGCTCAAGGCCGCGCTTGCCGACATTTCGCGCTCATGGCCCGGGCTCACCGCCGAGCCGACCGCCGAGCAGGGCGTTTGGAGAATCGCGTATCCGAAAAAATACGATATCGGACACGAGGCGCATTTCAGCCAGGTCGTGCGCATGTATCTCGACTGGATGAAGAAGGGCCGACAGGACCCCGACTACATCGACAACATGATCGTCAAATACCACACCATCGTCGAGGCGTGGAAGAAATCTCGCAACCCGGTCAAGGTGGGCATCATCGGTCTTGACACGAGCCATTCGCTCGCGTTCACCGAAATGATGAACGTCAAACGCACCGCCGACGTGGCGGGCTTCCGCGTGACCGCCGCCTACCAATGGGGGTCGCGCGATATCGTTTCTTCGACCAACCGCTATCCGAAGTATCTGCCGAAGATGCGCGAGATGGGAGTTGAGATCGTCCCTTCGATCAGGGAACTTCTCGACAAGGTCGATGTCGTCTGTCTCGAAACGAACGACGGGCGCGAACACTTGAAGCAGGCCGAGGAGGTGTTCGCCTCCGGCAAGCGCGTGTTCATCGACAAGCCTTTGGCGCACAATCTCGCCGACGCGCTCAAGATATATGACGCCGGTAAAAAGTACAACGCCCGGTATTTTTCTTCGTCGGCGCTCCGTTTCACGCCCGTGGCGATGGCCTGCCGCGCGGGAGAGCACGGTCCGATCGCGGGCGCGGCGCTCATGGCGCCCTCGCCGCCCGAAAAGCAGGGTACGCACAATTTTTACACCTGGTACGGCATTCACGGCTTTGAAATGCTCGTGGCGGTGATGGGCGCGGGCGTGGAGAAGGTCTCCTGCTTCCGCAACGACAAAGGCGACGTCGTCAACGCCGTCTGGAAGGACGGACGCATGGGCGAGCTCAGGCTTTCGCAGAACCGCTGGCATTACGCCGGCTACATTCTGCCCGCGAAGCCGAAGAACAGCAGGCAACCGCTTGTCATGTTCGACGGTTACAGCGGCTACGGGGCGCTGGTTCGTGAGATCATCAGATTCTTTGAAACCGGCAAGGCTCCGGTAAGCCCCGAGGAAACGCTTGAAATCATGGCGTTCATGGAAGCTGCCGAGATGTCCGCCAAGCGCGGCGGAGAGCCGGTTACGATCGCCGAAGCGATCGAGGAATGCTGCGAAAAACCGTTCTGGAAGTTCTGGTAAAAAGTGCGGTTGCGTTTTCGCCGGAACAATGGTAAAATTTCCGGCGTTTAAATTCCCCAACGGGGGTGATCCGGTTTCGACGGGATGTGTTGAGGTCGGGTTGCGCGTCGTGGATTCTCGTTGGCCACGTAAAAAACGAGAAAAAAAGTAATTGCGAACAACGATTACGCTCTTGCCGCCTAAATAACAGGCCGCATGTCGAAGCGCCGATATCTGCTGAGCGCTGAGGCATCATCTTAGCAGGTCACGCTTAAGGGGGCTCCGCTCGCCCGCTTAAGGGTGCCGAATCGAACGGATGGGAGAGGATAAGCCCGCCTGGTCGGCGTACCTCTTCCGAGATTAAAGGCCGGATACAC
>JAFVZE010000272.1 GCA_017508315.1 Kiritimatiellia bacterium
TCGCCGCCGCGGTGCCGGCGACGTAGACGGCGACTATCCGCTCCTTGGCGTTTTCCGCCTCCACGACCGGAAAGCCGGCGTGCGGCTGATGCGGACGGAAATCGCCGCGCATGAGAGCGTCGCGGTGGTCCTGCGAGAACTTGAGCCAATGGCGGACGACTTCGCGCTGGCGCTCGGGGATCGTCTGCAGCACCATCGAATACTGGATGACGCCGAAGAGCGACGAGAGAATCGGCAGCGCCGCGCCCTCTGGCGTCTCGTCGGCGCTCCAGACGAGCATATCGGCGTGAACCGCGGCGTTGCCGCTCGTCAGACGCAGATTGCAGATGCGGCGGCGGTTGGAGGCCATGTCGGCGGGGCAGTCCGCCGCGCGGATCATGTTGCCGTACTGGCGGATCGCCGGGCCCATGTAACGCTGCCGGAACTCTATGAGCACATCGGGATTGATCTTGCGCAGACGGCGGTTAACTTCCTTCATGAGCACGTCGACGGCGGCCGGCATCGACCTGATGTCGCGCCCGGCGTAACCTTCGGCTTCGGCGCGGTCATTCGCCCCCAGCGTGAAGCAGTCGATGAAATCGAGCTTGACGCCGTCGAAACCCCATTCGCCGATCACGCGCTCGTAGGTCTGAAGGAGATATTCGCGCACCTCGGGGAATCGGGGATCGAGAATGCCAACACGCCCCGGCCCCTTCCCGCCGGGAATCGTCAGAAGTTTCTTCTCGAAACGCTTCCACGCTTCGGATTCATCGCCGATGTAGGGCACGGAAAGCCACAGCATGTATTTGAGCCCGGCTTTGTGCACGGCGTCGACATGCGCCTTCATGTCCGGGAAGCGCGACTTGACCGGCATCCAGTCGCCGACGGCGGAATAGAACGAAACCGATTTTTCCTTCTGCCAGCCGTCGTCGAGGATCATCGTCTTCATGCCGAGCGAAGCTGCGAGCCGCGCCTCCTCTTCAAGCGGCTTGTCGTGCACGTCCTGCAGGTATGCGTACCATGAGGAATAAAGCGGGTCGAACGCCGCCTCCGGCACGTGCGCGGGCCTGAACCCGGCGGCATCGGCTATCCAGTCGCTCGCCTCGCGCACGGAATCGGCCCAGAAACGCTCGCGGCGGTCGATGCGGATCTTGACGCGGTACGACTTTGCCGGAGCCGCCAGCTCGGTGAAATAGGTAAAACCGCAGTTGACGTCGCAGGTGCGCTCGTTGACGAACATCCGCATGATGACCTTGTTGAACGCCTCGCTCGTCGCCATCGTCAGCTTGGCGCGGTCGTTGCAGTTGACCGCCGAAAGGAGCGGCGCTTCCTGCGCCAGCTGCGAAACGTACGTTTTACCCTGCGCCCAGAGACCGGGCCAGATCGTCATGTCGCGGCGGGTGTAGTCGGTGGTCCACACGTGATGGACGTCGGCGCCGGAGAACCTGAAGTCGACATCGAATTTCGGAAGCCGCGCCTCAAGCGGAGACGAAAGATCGACCGTCACCACCTCCGCGCCGTTTTCCGCGGCGCAGGATGCCGAAAACGACCACCCGGCGGCATCGCCGCACGAAACCGTCACATCGCCCACCTGGGAGGATTTTACAAGGGCGACCGTCGCGGCAAGAACAATTGAATTCAGCATTTATTTCCCCCTTTCACTCCGTCAAACGACCAAACCGGAGAACTCGTCGGCGCCGATGGCGATATTCATATTCTGGATCGCGGCGCCCGAAGCGCCCTTGCCGAGATTGTCGAAGCGCGCGACGAGCAGAATGCGCTCGTCGTTGCCGTACACCGAAATCTCCATGGCGTCGCTGCCCGAGAGCTTCGCCGAAGAAAGAAACCCCTCCTCCGACGGATCCTCAACGAAGCGCACCAGTCCCGCACCGTAGCAGGACGCGTAAAGAGCCTTCACATCGGCGGCGGAACCGTTGAGATCCTTGGCGAAAACCGGCACCGTCACTTCCATCCCCGAATAATGCGGCACGACGATCGGCATGAACGCCGGCGCCGTCTCAAGACCGCAGATTTTCACGATTTCCGGCAGATGCTTGTGCTTCTGAGCGAGCGCGTACTGGCGGCCGCCGAGTTTCAATTCGTCGAGTTCCACGTAATCGGCGATCATCTTCTTGCCGCCGCCGGAAAAGCCGGTGAGCGACACCGCCGAAAGCGCTGCGGAACGCGGCAGCAGCCCCTTGCGGATCAAAGGCTCGGCGAGCGCGATGAATCCCGAAGCGTGGCAGCCGGGATTGGCGATGCGCTTTGAAACACGGATTCGCTCGCGCAGACCTTCGAGCTCCGGAAAGCCGTAAGCCCAACCGTCGTCCGTGCGGTGGGCGGTCGAAGTGTCGATCACGACCGTATCGGGATTTTCGACAAGCGACACCGCCTCGACGGCCGCCGCATCAGGCAGACAGAGAAACGCCACATCGCAGGCGTTGAGCGCGTCGCGCCGCGCCGAAACGTCTTTGCGCAATTCCTCGGGAAGTACCGTCACCTCAAGGTCGCCGCGATCGGCAAGCCGTTCGCGGATGCGAAGCCCGGTCGTGCCGGCGCTTCCGTCTATGAAAATCTTTTTCATCATCGGTTTATTTTACGTAAGTTCCGGTAGATTATACCAAAATTTCGATGCATACCGCCTTATTCCCCCGACGGCGGCGACTATCGAAAACCACCGTTGTCACAACTGCAGTTCCTTGACACGGCTGACGACCGCCTTGACCGGCTTTCCGTCCATTGTCACATTCTTCGCGTTGACAATCCTGTCCGGACGCTCAGTCGGCGAACGGACCGCAAAATTATCCAATGTCACATTCTCAACCTCGTGTCCGAACTCCCCTTCTATGCGAACTCTGCATTCGGCCTGCCCCACGGTTACATTCCTCATCGTCAGATTGCGAATCGACGTAGGCCGCTCGACCGGGGCAAAGGGTTCGCACGGCGGCCCGTACCCATACCGGGTTAAAACCGTGAATGCCTCCATGGTCACTTTGTCAACTTCGAAATTCTCAATGCTGACGCCGTCCACAAATCCTCCGCGGCGCGGATTGGTCTTTACGAAACATACCCGCCAGACATTCCCTTGCGCCCGGCAGTTTTCGCAACGGACGTTTCGGACGCCACCGCCGATTTCACTGCCGATGGCGACTACGCAATGCCCTTCGTACACTATACAGTTTCTGACCAGCACATTCTCCGTCGGCGTGACGGAATCGACCTGACCCGCCTTTATGACAATAGCATCATCCCCCTGCCGAAGTGAACATCCTTCGACGAGAACGTCACGGGAACTTTCAATATCGATACCGTCGGAATTATTGAACGCCTTACCGCCTTCATAAAAAGCGTTCAGATCAAGATCGCGGACAATGACATCGCGGCAGCGAAAGACATGCACGGTCCAAAAAGGAGTGCCGCGAACCGAAAATCCGTCAAGCCGCACGTTTCGGCATCGGTTGAAGTGAAAAAAATGCGGCCGGAACTCGGCGCCCGGAAGTTCGTAAAGGCGACGCTCAGGAACCGGCACTCCCTTTACCGCCCATACATCTTTCAATATGCGGCAGGCTTTTTCACATGCAGGCTTTCTCCTTCCCATCCACTTTTTCCAGAATTCAAGGCGTGGACGGAACAGACCCTTGCCGGTGATTGCGACGTTCGTGCAAGAATATGCGTAGACAAGCGGCGAAACGTTGATGCATTCGACGCCTTCCCATGAAACCGGAACACCGGGAAGATAATCGTTGAGATTGTCGGTGAATTCAACCACTGCGCCGTCTTCAAGATGCAGCTCAACATTGCTCTTGAAATGAACCGACCCGGTGAGCCACACGCCTTTCGGCACGATGACCCGCCCTCCGCCGGCCGCGTTCGCGGCGTCGATCGCATCGGAGAACGCCTTCGTGCAAACAGCCCCGTCGCTTCCGGCCCCATAGCCGCGAATATCGAAATCCGCAGACAATCCGGCACTGCCGATCACGGCGCACCCCGCCGCAACCAGCAGACCCAACCCATTCATTCGATGTTTATTCATTCCTTTTCAACCTTGATCTTTCCCCTTGTCATTCTTTCAGCATGGAAAGACCTGTGCCGAACGCTTCAATTGTCTCATATTCCCGCCGGCAAATCAACCGCGCAGCGGCTTGCCGTCAAAGTTACAGACACGCCCCCGTCAAAATGTCGACTTTTGACGCCCGATGAGGCTGCGCTGTTTCTCATTGAGATCGAGTTTCGCAAGGTCGATCGTCATATCCCCTATCGGCTTGGCCGTCTTCCAGCCGCCCTTGGTGAAATCGGGAACTTTCTGCGGCATCGAACCGCTGCGCACCGAACGCTCGGAGAGATCGACGATGCAGCTCCACGTCGCCGTGTCATAGACGTCGATGTCGAGCGGCAGACCGTTCTGCAGGCAGTACGCCCACCTGAGATCCATCATGAAATCCTTGCCGCCGTGACCGCCGGCGAGCTTCGCGATTGCACCCGCTTCGCGCCACATCGGATGGCGGTACTTCTCCTCGATCTCCCGGCCCTTCTCGCTGTCTTTGACCCACCATTCGTGCGCGCCCTCGCCGCACTTGCCCTCAATGGCTACGCGCCACATGTCCTGCCCCTTCTCGCGCCACGGCATCCCCCAGAACGCGCCTTTCGTGCCGCTGACGAGATTATGCCGCGTATAGGGGCGCGGCGAAGTGACATCGTGCTGAATCATGATCGACTTGCCGTTGACGGTGCGGACAAGCGTCGTGTTCATATCTCCCATCGCGACCTTCACGTTCTTCTTCCACGGATGCTCTTTATCCGCGCCGTAGATCTCCTTCGCGTAACGCTCGAATCCGGTCTGGCGGCATTCGAGCGAAACGAGGTAGTCGAGCCGATCGCCGCGGTTGACGTCCATGTACCAGCACACCGGACCGAGACCGTGCGTCGGGTAGGCGTTGCCCTTATGCGCGGCGTTGTATTTCAAACGCCAGTAATCACCGTAGCCGTCGCGGCCGGTCTGGTAGCAGTTGCGCCTGAGATCGTGGATGTAGGCGCAGTCGGCGTGGAGAATGTCGCCCAAAGCTCCGCTCTGGCAGAGATTTAGCGCCAGCGTCTCGGTTTCGCCGTAGTTGCAGTTCTCAAGCATCATACAGTGGCGGTGCGTCTTCTCGGCCGTCTCCACAAGTTCCCAGCATTCATCGACCGTGACCGCCGCGGGAACCTCCATGAACGCGTGCTTGCCGTGTTTCATCGCATAGACGGAAATCATCGCGTGTTCGAACCAGCCCGTTATCACGTAGACGACATCGATGTCATCCGCCTCGCAAAGCCGCTTCCAGCCGTCCTTGCCGCGATACTCCTTCGCCGGAGGCTTGCCGTTCTTTTTGAGTTTCGCCTGCGTGATCGCGAAGCGTTCGGGACGGATGTCGCAGATGGCGACCACGTCGATTCCCGGCACCGTCGAAAGCCGTCTCGCCGCGTCGCTGCCGCGGTTGCCGATCCCCACGACTCCCACGCGCACGCGGTTGAGCGGCGCGACGGCGAACCCGTGCATCGAACCGCCTACGCCCGAGCCGAGCTTCACCGCGCCGTCGCTTGCGCATCCGGCCGCGGCGAGCGCGCCCATCCATGCCGTACCTTTGAGAAATTCGCGTCTGTTCACTTTCGCGGTCCTTTCTTTATCTTATGCCTTGCGTTTGATTCCGTCGGGGGTGGGGATGTCGCGCTTGGAGTTGTCGCCCCCGAAGAGGTAACGCTCAAGCGACTTGCGGTAGATGGAATCTATCCAACCGTCATCAAGCCCGAGCTCGGCATAGACGCCGTCGTCGAAATCAAGCCAATCCTTCGTCCACTTCGTGTTGTAGTTCATCACGCGGCAGTCGCTGCCGAACATTATATGGTCGCGGATATCGTAACCGACGGTGTACAGCTTGACGAGCGCGTCGCGGCGGTAGATCTTCGGCGTGCCGGGCGTCGTGTCGATGAACATTTCGGGGACTTCGCTGCCGCGCTTGAGAATGGCGTTCAGGAGTTTCCCGTAGACGGCGATGCACTCGTCGCACCACGGCCAGGAGATGTGCGCGAGCGCGAACCGCAAACCCGGCACCGCCAA
>JAFVZE010000273.1 GCA_017508315.1 Kiritimatiellia bacterium
GCCGGCAGCCTCGACAACAGCGGAGATCAAGGTTTTAATGCTCCGCTCGTAACCGTCCAAAAGGGCCGCTGGGGGCATTTGGGGATGACTTTCGAGATCTCATACGACGAGGAGCAGGCCAAATATGCAATGACACCCCGCATTTATGTGGACGGGACCTGCGTCCAAACGGGAGATACGCAATGCGCCGCGGCATTGAGCGATGTCATCGCCGCCAACACAAAGTTCTATCTCGGAACGGGATCGACGTCCTATCCGCGCTCCTTTTGCGGCAGAATGGCGGATTTCACCGTCTACAACAGTCTCTTGAGCGATGAGGCCATGGCGGAACTCGCAAGAGGCATGCCCGCAGTCGATGCAGGCGGGGATTTTACCGTCGCCTGCGGTGCGACCGGGTATTTGAACGGCAGCGTGTCCCGTCACGGCACGATGGGCAACGGCAAGGCTGCGGCAACAACTCTTCGCTGGCGGCTCGTGTCGTATCCGGAGGGCGGGGAGAGCGCATCGTTGCAGATGGCCGACAGCGCGGCCGCGAAGATCGTGCTGCCTGCAGCCGGCGAATATGTTTTCCGCCTGACGGCTTCTTCGTCCCTGCTCAAGCTCTCCGTCAGCGATGACGTGACGGTCACGTGCGTAGCGCCGAAGACGGACAATGCCGGCCCGACCGTGTCGGTTTCCGGGCCTGCCTCGGCGGGCGTTTTGGTGCCGGCGGTTTTTTCGGCCGCGGCCGCCGATCCGGATTCCGCGCCCGGAACGCTCGGCGTACGCTGGAAAGTCGTATCGGGGCCAGGAGCTGCGAGTTTCAATCCGGTGTCCGGGTCTGCAACCGAAGCCAAGTTCTATGCGGAGGGGACATACAGGATCGCGGCCGTCGCCTCCGACGGGCAGAACGAGACAGCAAGCGACCATTTCGAGGTTAAGGTGGAAGCGGGAGAGAATATAGATCTCGGGTCGGGACTTATCGCCTATTGGCCGTTCGATATGACTCTCAGGGAAAAAACGAAAGGAGTCGCGTATACGGGGATCGACCGTTCCGCCTCCTCGTTCGAAAAAGGCGTCGACGGTTACGGCGTAAGATTGCGCAACGCTTTTTATCCGTACGTCAATACGCAAATGACGCTTCAGGAGACGGTCGCCGACAGCGAGTCCCTGATGCCGGTCGAGCGCTACCGCGCATTCAGCGCATGGATATACCATGATCCGGCCGACACCAACAACTCGAAGTGCGCGACGATCGTTTCCGTGCCGTATACTTTGGGGCTGTGGTACAACTGCGAAAACGGCGTCAACGGTTTTTCGCTTTATCAGCAGATACTCAAAGGCCCGATAGGCAACGGCAATGTCGACGAATACGCGATGCCGGGCGTCAATCCCGAAGGCAGATGGACGCACGTCTACGCGCTTTTCGACCGCACCACGGGCTATCAGAGCAATACTTCCGAACTTTGGATAGACGGCGTCAAAATGACCAACCGCACAAAGCACGGCATGGGCGGCGGCCGCGTCCAGGCAAACGAATACATAATGATCGGCGGGCACAGGAATAACGGTGACGGACACAACGGCCACTACAAGGATGATGCCGGCAACCTTCTTTCGCGTACGTTCCCCGGCATCATCGACGAGGTGAGGATGTACAACCGCAAATTGACGGAGGCGGAGATTAAATATCTCGCCGCCAATCCCGTCGTCGATGTCGATCATGCCCCGGCGGCGACGCTCGAAAGCGGGAAGGCCGCTTCGGTTTCGCGCCGCGATCTCGCGCTCGTCGCGCACGTCGGTGATGTCGGCGGCGATCCGTCGGCGCTTTCCGGACGCTGGGAGGTGGTCGCGGGCGACGCCGGTGCGGTGGTATTCGGCGATGCGACTGCGGCCGAGACGACGTTCACGGCCAAGAAGGCAGGGACCTATTCCGTCGTCTACGCCGTGAGCGACGGACGGCACGTCACGTATTCCGAGCCGATGGAAATAACGGTAGTGCGCGCCGGAATGGCGCTGAAGATAAAATAATCAGGACAGAGAGTGCCAGCCGTGTCGCAAACTTCGCTGCATCCGCTCAATATCGCCGTCTTTGCCGTCTATCTCGCCGGTATGGTGGCGATGGGGCTTTTCTTTTCGCGCCGGAACAAGTCGTCCGACGATTATTTCCGTGGTGGCGGGAAGCTGCCGTGGTGGGCGGTTTCGCTTTCGCTCTATGCGACGATGTTCTCGTCGATCACTTTTCTGAGCGTTCCGGCGAAGGTGTTCCATTCCGATATGCGCTATTTCTCGCTTAGTTTCGGGATCCTGCTTCTTGCGCCGGTGGTTGTGAAGTGGTATCTGCC
>JAFVZE010000274.1 GCA_017508315.1 Kiritimatiellia bacterium
CGCGGCCAACAGCAGAATACCCGGAACCATGACTCCCTCCCGTCACCGAAGTGACGTCTTCTTACCGGTAACGACGATAAACGAATGCGCCGGAAGGCAGGAAGGCAACGCGACTTCGGCGTGAGTGCGCTGCGCATCCGTCAGCCGGCAAGCGACTTTTTCGGGAAGCCCGGAAAAGACGACCTTCACCGGCTTGGCTGAAAGATTGACCACCATCAGCGCCACGTTCCCGTCATCGGCGGCGGCAGCGGCGAAAACATCGTCGTCAGACGACGTGCAGCGGACGGCCGAGCCGAGCTTGCGCAGTTCGTTGAACGCGACGAGCGAATAGTACGCCTTGTGCGGTTTCAGCGTCATCGGATTGAAGAGCGGCGAGTAGTTCCCCACGTCGCACCGTGCATCATAAACGCAGGCGATGTCGCAGGGGCCGTTCTGAAGCCCGATCATCTCCGCGGCGATACCGGCCGCCTGGAGCGCGCTCCCCAGATTCTCGTGGGAAACGTAGGGTAGCCATTCGTTGAAAATCCGCTCCGTCCTGTCGGCGGTAAAACCGTATTCGTTCAAGAGCCGATCGGCATACGCGACCTGTCGGAGCGCTTCCTTCGGTTCGGAATACGAGTGATAGGAGAAGAAATCGAGCGGCCAGCCTTTGTCACGTGCCGCGGCGAGAAAATCTTTAGCGCACTCGACGAAATATTCGAGCCGCGGGGACGAATTGGCGGCCTTGACGCGCCCGGCACCGACCCCGGCGTAAAATCCGCAGCTGGCGTATCCGCCGATCTTGAGATGCGGAAACCTGTTCTTCAGATACGGCGCGACCGTGCCGTAGAAGTCCATGAACTCCTTGAACGACCCGCGCCACAGCGGATTGCGTTCCGGATCCGGCATGTTGTCGGGCTCGTTCCAGATTTCCCAATATTCGATTTTGTACCTAAAACCGTCGGCCCATCCCTCGGTGTAATGGCGGATGACGTGTTCGCAGATCCGGCCCCACTTCGCGAAGTCCTTCGGCGGCATCGACCAGACGGGCGGATATCCGCGCTCGACGAAGTTCTCGATCGTCACACCCAGACGGAAAAACGGCTCCACGCCGTTTTTGACGAGCTGGGCCATCAGCGAATCGGTATAAACGAAGCGGTAGTTCTCGGGTTTGGTCTCGTCGGCGTCGAAATCGGGGAAGAGGTTCGGAATATCGACATACAACCCTCCTCCGAGCCAGCCGCCCACGTCGTGAAGCCGCGCGTAGGGGACGCCTGCTTCCTTCAGATAATGCATCATGCTCCAATCGGCGAGTTCGCCGATCATCGGAGGCTGCCCTACCCCGTTGACGGCCTTGACCGGCCCCGTTTTTACCGACGCATCGACGGCGATCCGCGCCGGCTCGCCCGCGAACGCGGCGGAAAGCACCATCACCGCACCGAACAAAAACAGCAGTTTCTTCATAATCCCGCCCGCCGTTTTTATCGAACAATCAACATGACACCCTGCTTGTCCGTCTTGCCGAAATGCCCTTCGACGGA
>JAFVZE010000275.1 GCA_017508315.1 Kiritimatiellia bacterium
GGCCGCAAAATCGATGTCGACCCGGCTTTTCCGCCGGAAATCCGCGGCGTATCCGACGCGGATTTAGCGAGCACCAGCGCCGAATCGCCCCCGGCTCGAAGGCCTTGCGTGCATCAATTCAAAAAAGTGGGATAAGGGTGGGGACTTGAGAATGCACGTATTGCGCGCAAGAACCTTATGTGGCCGTATGCAAACGGGAAATGTCGCGGATGGCGAGGCCGATCGCCCATATCAAAGGCTGAACACGGCTACCCGAACCGAAGACTTCACATTGACACGGCACGCCGCGCTACGCCCGCAATAACGGCAAAGAACGGTCACGTTACGTAATCTCGTACGCGCAGCGGAACGCCGATGCGCTCGCAGACCGCCCGGCACGCCGCCAGTTTTCCGTCCGTGAATCCGGGCGCGGCGACCACGGTCATGACCACCGAAGGGACATACCGTTTAACCTCCTCCGCGAACCGCAGAATCGCGCCGTAGGATTCAAGCCCGAATCTGGGCCGGCACAAAGCGGCGTACTCCTCCGCATCCGCCGCGTTCAAACTGATCGAAAGCGAATCGACCAGCCCCTCGAATCTGGCGGCCACGCTCCCGCCGGCGATAAGGTCGGCCAACCCGTTGGTGTTGACGCGCACCGGAATGTCCGGATAATCGCGCTTCAACCGCCCGGCGACCTCCAAGAGAACGTCCAGGCGTTCCGTCGGCTCGCCGTATCCGCAGAACACGATCTCGGCGAACCGCTCCGGATGCGCCGCAACGATCGCCGCGGACACTTCATCGGCATCCGGTTCGCGATCAAGCCAAAGCGAATCGGAACCGTAGGCTCCGTCGCCGTTATTGCGGATGCAGAACGCGCAAGCGCAAGGACAACGGTTCGTCAGATTGACGTACAGGCCGTCCTTCACCTCGTAAACGACCGTCACTTTCGGGCCCCTTACGTGTAGCGCAGCACTTCGTCGACCGTGGTGTAGCCGTCGAGGATGGAGCGGATGCCGTCTTCTCGCATGGTGCGCATCCCCAGTTCCCGCGCCTTCTCGCGGATGATCAACGTCGGCGCCCTGTTGTTGATGAGCTCGCGAAGCGGATTGGAGATGCGCAGATACTCGAATACGCCCTTGCGGCCCTTGTAGCCGGTGCCGTTGCAGGTTTTGCAGCCCTTGCCGAAATAGAACGGCCGCCCGCCGATCTGGTCGCGCGTCATCTCGATGCGCTCGAGCGTCTCGTCGTCCGGTTCGTACGCCTGCTTGCACTCCGCGCAGCACGTTCTCACGAGACGCTGGCCGAGCACGCCTTCGAGCGTAGACGAAAGAAGGTACGGCGCGACGTTCATATCGACGAAACGCGTCACCGCGCCGGCCGCGTCGTTGGTGTGCAGAGTCGAGAACACGAAGTGTCCGGTAAGCGCCGCCTGAATGGCGATTTCCGCCGTCTCCAGGTCGCGGATTTCTCCGATCATCATCACGTCCGGGTCCTGACGCAGAAAGGCGCGCAGCACCTTGGCGAACGTGTTGCCTGCACGCGGATCGATCGGAACCTGAACGATGCCGTCGACGTTGTATTCGACAGGTTCCTCGGCCGTCAGAAGCTTGGTGTCGATCTGGTTGATGCGCCGGAGAATGGAATAGAGCGTCGTCGTCTTGCCCGAACCGGTGGGGCCCGTCACGATGAAGATGCCGTTGGGCTTTTCGACGTCCATCGTGATCTGCTCGTAGACGTCTTCGGGAAGCCCCACGTTCTCGAGATCGAGCGACGTCGCCGACTGGTCGAGAATACGCATAACGACCGACTCGCCGTGCGCCGTCGGCAGACAGCTCACGCGCAGGTCCACGGGGCGCCCCGCCACGGTGAGCGCGATGCGGCCGTCCTGCGGGACGCGGCGCTCGGAAATGTTGAGATTGGCGAGAATCTTGATGCGCGAGATGATGGCCGGAGCCATCTTCACGTCCGGCGCCTTCATTTCGTAAAGCGCGCCGTCGACGCGGTATCGGATCTTGAAATCGTTTTCGAAAGGCTCGATGTGAATGTCGGCCGCGCGGTCCACGACGCCCTGGTAGAGGACGAGGTTCACGAAACGGATGATAGCCGAAGAGTTGGCCGCCGACTCCATCGAGGCGATGTCGTTGGCGTTGGCGCCGGAAAGCCCTTCATCGTCCGACATTCCCTCGCCGAGCGCTTTGATCATGTCGGCGACAGACTCGTTGGAATCTCCGTAGTACTGCGAGATGCGCGCCATGACGTCGCTCTCGCGGGCGAACACGAAACGCACTTCCTTCGAAAGAGTGAAGAGCATTTCGTCGGAGATGCGCGGATCGACGAGATCGAACGTGGCGAGCGTCACCGAACTGTCGTCGGCGGCGACGGGGAAGACGTTGTACATCCTCGCGGTCGAGGCGGGGATCGCCTCCGTCACCTCGGTCTCGATGGTCATGCCGCCGAGATCGATCGCCTCGGTGTCCTGATAGGCGGCCATCGCCGCCAAGAGATCGTCTTCGGAAAGAATCTCCTGGTCGATGACGAGCTGGCGTACGGTTTTGGACTCGGTCTTGGCGAGATCCTGCAAATCCTTTGCCGAATCGTCGTCGATGTAGCCGTTCTGTACGAGAATCTGGAGAATCTGATCCATTTACCGACCCATTTCCTCTTTGAGTTTCGCGACCACGGAATCGGGATCCTGCGACTTGGTGATGAGTTCCTCGTACGCGATAAGCCCCTGTTTGTAGAGATTGGTCAGCGACGCGTCGAGCGTGGTCATGCCGAACTTCGCGCCCGTCTGCATATCGGACTTGATCATGTTCGTCTTGTTGTCGCGGATGCGGCTACGGATTGCGTCGGTGGTGGTCATGATCTCGAACGCCGCCACGCGCCCGCTCACGTTGCCGTTCGCGTCGAGACGGGGCAGAAGGATCTGCGAGATGACCGCCTGCAGACCGGCGGCGAGCTGGGTCCTGACCTGCGCCTGCTGGTTCGTCGGGAAGGCGTCGACGATTCGGTCGATCGTCTCGGCCGCGCCGGTGGTGTGCAGGGTTCCGAAAACGAGGTGACCGGTTTCGGCGGCGGTGATCGCCGCGGCGATCGTGTCGAGGTCGCGCATTTCGCCGACGAGAATGACGTCCGGGTCCTGACGGAGCGCGCGGCGGATGGCCTCCGCGAACGACGGCACATCGTCGCCGACTTCGCGCTGGGTGACGAGCGACTTCTGCGACTGGTGGTAGAATTCGATCGGGTCTTCGATGGTGATGATGTGTACGCCGCGCTCCTTGTTGATGACGTCGAGCATCGAAGCGAGCGTGGTCGATTTACCCGAGCCCGTGGGACCGGTCACGAGAATGAGGCCGCGGGGCTTGAAGAGGAGTTCCTTGACGACCGGCGGCAGACCGAGCTGCTCCATCGTCAGCAGCTTGTTGGGAATCTGGCGGAGAACCGCGCCGTAACGCTTGCGCTCCTTGAAGATCGAGACGCGGAAACGCGTGCCGTCGGGATGGGCGAGCGCGAAGTCGGCGCCGCCGTTCTTCTCCACTTCGGCCATCTGCTCGTCGTCGGCGATCTCGCGCACGAGATTGTAGCTGTCCTCCTCCGTGAGCGACTCCTCCGAAAGCGGCAGCAGTTCGCCGTGGACGCGCAGTTCCGGCGGCATCAGCGCGCGGATGTGAAGGTCGCTGCCTCCCTCGTCGATCGTCGCCTGCAGAAGTTCTTCCATGTGGATATCCATCGCTTTTTCTCCTCGTTCAATCGTTCAGAATGTCGTTTTCTCCGTCAGTCGGCGTCGCCCATCGTCACGCGCAGAATCTCCGAAAGACTCGTCATGCCGCTGGCGACCTTGAGCATCCCGTCCTCGCGCAGGGTGCGCATGCCCATTTCGCGGGCGCGTTCGCGCAGAATCGTCGCCGGGGCGTGGTCGAAGATGAGACGCTGGATGGTGTCGTCGACCTTGAAGATCTCGAAAATGCCCTTGCGGCCCTTGTAGCCGGACTTGCCGCAGACGTCGCAGCCCGCGCCGTGGTACATCTGCTCGGGGATCGTTTTCGAAATGGAGCCGAGCATCTTCAGTTCGCGGTCGGTCGGCGTGTAACTCTCCTTGCACTTCTCGCAGATGGCCCTGACGAGACGCTGGGCCATCGCCGCGCGCAGAGCCGAAGCGACGAGAAACGGCTTGACGCCGATGTCGAGAAGTCGCGTCACCGCCGAAGGCGCGTCGTTGGTGTGCAGGGTCGAGAACACCAGGTGACCGGTGAGCGCCGCTTCCATGGCGATGTCCGCCGTTTCCGCGTCGCGGATTTCTCCGATCATCACGATGTTCGGCGCCTGACGCAGAATCGAGCGCAGCGCGGCGGAGAAGTCGAGCCCCACATCCTTGTTCACCTGCACCTGATTGATGCCGCTCATCTGGTATTCGACCGGGTCTTCGACGGTGATGAGCTTCTTGTCGGGCGTGTTGATCTGCCCGAGGCAGGCGTAGAGCGTCGTCGTCTTGCCCGAGCCGGTAGGACCGGTAACAAGCACCACACCGTCGGGAAGCTTGATGAGGCGCTCGAACGTCGTCTGGTCGTCGGAAAGGAACCCCAGCTGCGGCAGACCGAGCGACAGATTGGACTTGTCGAGAACACGCATGACGATCGATTCGCCGTGGTTCGTGGGAACCGAGTTCACACGCAGGTCGAGGTCGCGCCCGCCGACGGAGATCTGGATGCGCCCGTCCTGCGGGATGCGCTTTTCCGAAATCTTCATCTTGGACATGATCTTGATGCGCGAGATGATCGCGCCCTGCAGACGCTTCGGCGGCGAATCCATCTTTCTCAGCGCGCCGTCGATGCGGTAGCGCACGCGGAATTCCTTCTCCATCGGTTCGAGATGGATATCGGAAGCCTTCATCTTGATGGCGTTGGTGATGAGCATCGAAGCGAGCTTGATGACGGGCGCGTCATCGCCGGAAGCCTCGCCGCCGTCGTCGCCGATCTCGTCGCGGGTCGTCACCTCCGCGCCGTCGTCGGAGGGATAGAGTTTCTGCATCGCGCTTCGCACCTCGGCGAGCGGACAGAGCACCGCCTCGACGTCTTTGCCGTGCAGAACGTAGCGCAGAGAGTCGATGGCGTCGTAGCCCATCGGATCGGAAAGCGCGACCGTCACGGAATCGTCGTCGGCGACGACCGGCACCACGCCGTACTTCTTGGCGATCTCGGCGGTGATCTCCCTGGTCACGTCCTGGCTTATCGCCTCGGCGTTGATGTGGCAGTATTTGAGACCGAACTGGTCGGCGATGGAGCCGAGAACCTCGTCCTCGCTCACGGTGCCGCCGCTCACGAGGACGTCGAGCGTCGTCTCGTTCTCGGCCTTCATCGATTGGGCCGCAGCCTCGACCTGATCGGCGCTCAGAAAGCCCCGTTCGGTCAGAAGCTGGATTACATATTCGTCGTTGCTTGTCATTTTGTATCCGACATTATATCATAAAACGCATCAAACCGTGACTGCAATGTAATCGTCCACTCGACGATTTTTCCCCGCTGACGGCGTTCAATATGATAAAATTAACGTTATGAAAACTAAAATCATGTTGATTTCCGTTCTGACCGCCGGTCTGGTCGCGCCGGTCGTCGGCGATGTGCAGGTGGATTTCTCGCGAGGCAGGTGGGATCCCGCGCAATGGATCATCGTGAAAAGCCCCCGGCTCGACTACTGCCGCGGCTTCACCCAGCGCGACGGCTGGATAGAGAACATCTGCCCGGACGTCTCCGCCGAAGAGGTTTTCAAAAAGCACAACAACCTCGTTTATTCCGGCATGGTGTACAAGGACAGGTTCAAGACCGGAGCGTGCATTTCGTCTAAGATGGGATTCGACTACCGCATGGCTCCGCTTATCGTGATCGCGCCGGAACTCGGCAGAAGCGCCGACGGCAGACCCGAGTTCCGCGAGCACTGGGAGATCGTCCTTTACGATCGCGGTCTCAACGTCTGGCATCACTACATGACCGACGGCGGGAAGCCGGCCTGGTACAAGGCCGCCTCGCTGCTTCTCAGACCGGAGGATATCTACAGACCCAATCTCCGCCACGAACTCAAGGTGAAGATTTCGAAAAACGGCAAGGGACTCAGGCAGATGACGGTCACGTGCGGAGACTACGTCCTGCAGTATGTGGACAACGCGCTGCCCGACGAGTTCTACGCCGGCATCCTCGGCTGCGAGGGTCGTAACATGTTCTACGACTTCTCGGCGGCGTACAAGTGACACCTTAATGGCGGAGCGGCGGGGAATAAGGGCGAACGCGGCGATATCGCTGCTGCTGCTTTTTTGCCTGTTCCCTCCGCCGGCATCCGCGATAGAGGCGTCGAACCGCTACCGCAGCCCGCGCAACCCGGAGCGCAAGATCAGACGTTCGACTGAACTTATCGTGCTCCACACCACGGAGGCTCCCGCGCGCAGTTCCCTCAACAAGCTCTCGGATCGCGGCGAAGCCCACTACTGCGTCACGGAAGAAGGCCGGATATACCGCATAGTCGACCGCGACCGCGAGGCCTTCCACGCCGGGCGTTCGATGTGGCGCGGCAAAGAGGACGTGGACAAGTTCTCCATCGGAATCGAATGTGTGGGCCACCACGACAAACCGATGGGAACGGTGCAGATCGCGGCCATCCGCGACCTGGTGGCGGAATTGAAAAAAATGTACGGCATCCCCGACGAACGCGTAGTGTGCCACAGCCATGTCGCGTACGGCGCCCCGAACAAGTGGCACAAGCACCGCCACCGCGGACGCAAGCGATGCGGGATGCTTTTCGCGATGCCCAGCATGCGCCGCGCGCTGGGACTAAAGTCGCGTCCGGCGTACGATGCCGACATCCGCGCGGGACGGCTGATAGTTGGCGACCGTTATCTGAACAACGTTCTTTACGGGCGGATCGACACCATGATAGGGAAAACGGGCGGATCGCGCGTTCCGGTCCGGACACCGAAACCCGCCTCCGGCGGATGGTTTTCGAAACTGATCGGCGGCAAGGGCAGACCGCCCGATCCGACGCCCGAAGCGACCAGAGCGCCCGGAGGAAAAAGCGCAGCGGCGCCTCCGCCGAAACCGGCAATCCGGAAAAACGCGGCTCCCGGATTCGCCGTCACGGCCGCGCGGCCGCGCAGCGCGGCAGAACTCAAGGCGCTCGGCTACGAGGTCAAGGGCACGATATCCAGGCAGCGCACCGCGATGAAGATCGCCGGCCGCGCGTGGAACAGAAGCGACACGTATTATCTGATCCGGGGAAAAGTCGTCTCCGGCGACAAGGTCGACACGTCGAAGCTGTGGCCGGGCGTATCGATCTGGATGAGGAAAAAATAAATGAAAACCATGAACACGAAAAACATAATCTCTATGACGGCGGCCGCCCTGATCGGTGCGGCGGCCGGATATTCGCTCCCAAAACAATCTCCCGCTCCGGACCGTCCGGCGGCGGAAGAGCGCAAACGCGCCGCATCCGCCGTCGAAGACAAAGGCGCGGCGGCGAGCGTCAACGCGCTCAGGGCCAGAATCGCCGAACTTGAGAAACTTCTCTCGTCGAGAAAGACCGCCGAAGCCGAAGCGCGGGTTTCCTCCGCGACGACGGAACGGCCGCGGAGGACGGAATCCCACAGCGAACGGATGGAGCGGATGAAGAAGGAGAATCCTGAGCGCTATGCCCAAATCACCAACAGCATAGCCTATTGGCGCAGGCGCCGTTCCGAGACGGCAAGAGAGCGCATCGATTTCCTTTCCTCCGTCGACACGGCGCAGATGACGGAGGAGGCGAAAGCGGTGCACGGCGAGCTGCAGCGCCTTGTGGCCGAGCGCGAAGAGCTGGAAGCGGACCTGCACCGGGAATATCTCGACGACGCGCAGCGGCGCAAAATCTTCGAAGAGCTGCGCCGCACCGGAGCGAGGCTGCACGAGCTCAACATGAAGGAGCGCGACAACCTGCTTTGCGAGACCGCCCGCAACCTCGGATTCGAGGGCGAGGACGTTTCCGAGATAGTCACCACCGTAAAGGAAATCATCAAGGCGACGGAAGGCGGCTGGGCGCGCGGATTCGGCGGCGGGAGATCGCCGAGAGCGAGGTAGACGGCGATGTCCGGCCGGGCGAAAGCAATCGCAAGCATAACCGCCAGCGCATTCGGCTTTGCGCTGATGGCGATGTTCGTCAGACTGTGCGACGACTGCGGCGCTCCCGTGTCAAGTTTCCAGAAAAGCTTCTTCCGCAACGCGATAGCGCTCATTGTCGCCGCGACGGTATTCTGCCGCGAAACCGTCGCTCGCGAAAGACGCGTTCCGTCGCTCTCCCCGAAAGCGGCGGCGGTTCTGGCGCTGCGCTCGCTCGCGGGCACGGTCGGAATTTTCGCCAATTTCTACGCCCTCGGGAAAATCCCCATTTCCGACGCCCAGACGCTGAACAAGACCGCGCCTTTCTTCACGGTGCTTTTCGCGCGGCTCTTTCTCGGGGAAAAAATGACGTGCCGGCAGATGACGGCGCTGCTGGCGGCGTTCGCCGGGGTCCTGCTCGTGGCCAAGCCGGGTTTCGCCGGAACGGATCTGTTCGCGGTGTCGGCCGGTCTTCTCGGCGGGGTCGCCGCCGGCGCGGCTTACGCCTGTCTGCGCAAGCTCGGAGTCTACGGTGTCGACGGGGCGTTCATCGTGCTTTTTTTCAGCGCGTTCTCCTGCCTCGCTTCGATACCTTTCATGATGTTCGGCTATACGCCGATGAGCGCGGCGCAGATTCTCATTCTCGTCGGTGCCGGTGCCGGCGCTGCGCTCGGGCAGTTCGGTATAACCGCCGCCTACCGCTATGCAGCGCCCGGCTCCATCGCCGCTTTCGATTACATGAACATCGTCTTCACCGCCGCGCTCGGATTCCTGCTCTTCGGGCAGATCCCCGACGTGTGGTCGGTTACGGGTTTCGCCGCGATCGTCTGCGCGGCGCTGACGATGGGAAAAGACAGGAGGCATAAATGAAACTGTACGTCGCGACCGGCAACGCCCACAAGATACGGGAGATATCCGAGATCCTGCCGGATTTCGAGGTGGTGGCGGAGAACCCCGGCGATGTCGAGGAGAACGCTCCGGACTTCACCGGCAACGCGTTCATCAAGGTGAGGGCCGTCGCATCGCGCCATCCGGGATGCTGGTGCATGGCCGACGATTCCGGGCTCGAAGTCTCTGCGCTCGGCGGAGAGCCGGGGGTGCGCAGCGCACGCTACGCCGGAGAGCCGGGCGATACCGCGGCGAACAACCGTCTGCTGCTTGAAAAACTCGACGGCGTTTCCGAACGCGGCGCGAGATTCGTCTGCGCGATCGCGCTGGTATCCCCGGACGGAAAGGAGTTCTCGGTATCGGGCGAGTGTCCGGGGCGGATCGTCTCGGAACTCACCGGCTCGCGGGGATTCGGCTACGATCCGCTCTTCGTCCCCGACGGCCGAGAACGGACTTTTGCGGAACTCTCCGCCGGAGAGAAAAACGCCGTCTCGCACCGCGGCCGCGCATTGGCGGCGATGCGGAAACTTCTTGGGGAATGCGCCGGATGAAAAGAGCGTTCGATCTTATATCGACGATCGCCGCCGCGCCGATAGCGCTGCCGCTCGTCGCGTTGACGGCGCTCGTTTCGCTGATCGCGCAGGGACGGCCGGTTTTCTTCTCGCAGGTGCGCGCGGGTAAAGGCGGCAAAGCCTTCACGATGTACAAGTTCCGCACCATGCGCCCCGGCGAGGGCGGCGACGCCGAGCGGCTTACGGGCTTCGGCCGGTGGCTGCGCTCGACTTCGCTCGATGAATTGCCGGAACTCTGGAACGTCGTGAAAGGCGAAATGTCGCTCGTGGGGCCGCGTCCGCTGCCGGTCAGATATCTGCCGCGCTATTCGCCGCGGCAGATGCGGCGGCACGATGTCCTTCCCGGCATAACCGGCTGGGCGCAGGTCAACGGACGCAACTCGCTCGACTGGGACGAGAAATTCCGGCTGGACGTCGAATATGTCGAGAACCGGTCATTCGCGCTCGACCTGAAGATCCTCTTCATGACGCTCGCGCAGGTGTTCCGGCGCAGCGGCATCTCCCACGCGGGATCGGAGACGATGGAAGAGTTCACCGGCGGGAAAGGATAACTCACGCGATGGCGGCGGAAGTCGCCTCCATGAGTCTGGCGAGTTCCGGATCCTTCCGCTCGAGCTCTTCGCGCGAAAGTCCTTCCATTTCGTGCGGAAAGACGATCCAGTCGCCGGAGCACGACTTGACGAAATAATCCGGCTTGAGCAAGGTCTTGTTGCTGTCCGGCTTCCAGTAGACGGTGGCCATGCGCATCCGCGCCCCGGCCGCCTCTATGCGCTTCCTGACCGCCGCCGCGGTCTTGCCGGTGTCGAACACATCGTCCACCACCAGAATGCGCTCGCCCGCGCCGATGCCGCCGAACGCCTCCTCGCAGCATTCGAAGCACACGTCGCCTTCGTTCTCGCCGATCCCGCTGTAGCTCGAACATTTGACGGCGATATGGCGCACATCCCAGCCGACGACCTTCATGAACTCGTGGATTCCCACCCCGACCGGGGCGCCGCCGCGCCAAAGCGCCACGAGCAGATCCGGTTTCCAGCCGCTTTTCACGATCTGCGAGGCGAGACTCCAGACGTCCGAAAGAAATTCATTTGCCGAAAGATAGCGCTTACCGGCCGTTTCCACGGCTGCCCTCCCTGTGTTTGACCAAGCGGAAAACCGCGATTTCGGACGGATTGAAAAACCGTATGGGAAAACCGGCCCACTGCCCGACGCCCGGAGAAACGTAAAGGACGGAATCGCCGTAGCGGTAGATGCCGCGGGAATAGCCGGAATTGTGCTTTGAGACGAGCTGCCTGATTATCGGAGCGACGCCGCCATGCGTGTGGCCGGAAAGCTGCAGATCGACTCCGACCTCCTTTATATTCGCCGTAGCCTCTTTCGGCTGGTGCTGCAGCAGAATGCGGAACTCGCCGTTGGTGGCGGCGGCGAACGCCTGCCGGACGTCCGGAACTTTACCTCCGCGTCCGGCCGCGGAGAAATCGCCGACGCCCCCGACCGCCAGCCCCGGCCGCGGAAACACGCACTCGTTCTCCAGAAAGCGCATCCCGTTCCCGCGGTACCACGACTCCCACTTTTTGCCGTCACGGTAGTATTCGTGGTTTCCGGTCACATAATAGACCCCGTCGCGCGCGCGCAGATCTTTAAGCGGCATCATATCTTCGCCGCGGTCGGCGACATGGCCGTCGACATAATCCCCGGTAAGGCAGATTATGTCCGCGCCGGTCGAATTGACTTTTTCCACCACCGCTTCCGTACGCCATTTCCTCGCCGCGCTGGAACAGTGGAGATCGGAAACGTGCGCGATGCGGTAGCCGGAAAGCGGATCCGGCAGATCTCTCACCTCAAGCTCGTACTCGTTCACCTCCGGAAGTTTCACGCCGTTCCAGACCCCCGTCGCCGCGACCGTCCACGCGGCAAGCGGCAATATCCATCCCTTGCCGCGGAAGCGGGGAAGAAAAACGAGCGAGAGCAGAAACAGGACGACCGCTCCCGAATAAGCGACATCCCAGAAATATATCAGCAGCGCGGGAAATTCGGGATAGAACGCGTTTCCTCCGAGATGCCGGAAGCAGAAAAACTTGGAAAAGGCAAAAAGCAGCCACGACAGCCACAGGACTTTCGCCGTCGGGCGGAAACGGCACCGGAAAACGAATGTCAGCGCGGCAAGCGCGAAAACCGCGAACGGAGCATAGACGAAGATGTCGCTGAAACTGTATTTCATTTTCTGTAGCGGTGCGAAGATTCGCCCTTCATATGCATGTCATCGACTTCGCCGACCATGCCGATCTCGCGGATGCCGGGGGTGTCGACGACCATCGCGCCGCACGGCAGCATCACGAGTTCGCGGCTGGTCGTGGTATGGCGCCCCTTGCCGCTCCACTCCTGAATCTCCCGCGTCGCCTGCCATTCCTCGCCGGCGAGCGTATTCAGAAGCGTCGACTTGCCGACGCCGGAACTGCCGATGAAGGCGAGCGTGCGGCCTTCCCTGACATATTCGGCGACCTCATCCATCCCCTCTCCGGTATGCGCGGAAATCTTCAGTAGCTTCGCGCGGCCGCCGATCGTCCCGACAAGCTCATCGATGAACTCTTCGTCGCCCTCCTCCTTCAGATCCATCTTGGTGAGGACCACGACCGCTTCGGCCTCGCCCATATCCTCCGCGAGCGCGAGATAACGGTCGATGCGGGCGGTGGAAAAATCCTCGTTCAGCGACATCATTATGAAAAGCGTGTCGAAATTGACGGCGAGCGTCTGCGACTTCCGCCTCGCCGTCGGATCCTTCCGCTCGAAATGCGAGAAACGCGGAAGAACCCCCGCGATCATCGACTCGCCCTGACGGTTGTAGCGGAATCTGACGAAATCGCCGGTGATCGGCTTGAGCGCCTCCCGCCCGATTTCGCCGCGGCCGACTTTCCTCACGCCGCCTTTTTCCCTGACGGTTTCGATCCGTTTGGCGAACGCGCTTTTCTTCTTCCGGGCGATGATCTCGCCGCCGGTTTCGTTGCAGACAAGGTGATAGTAGTCGCCGTGCGCGCTCACCACCCGGCCGATGCCGGGCTCGGGAACTCCGCGCCAACCAAACTTTTCGATTCTCGTCATGCCCGGTACGGTCCCAAAAAAGCCTCCTCGAAATCGTATCCGCCGCAGAAATCCTCCTGCTGGTCTTCGTCGTCCTTGCGCACCCGGTTGAACTCCACAAGGTTGAACATCATCTCGCCGATATCTTCCGTGGAGGCAAGCCCCCATTCGCGGAGAACGGTGTAGGCCATCGGTCCGTACTGGTCGAGAGCGCGCTCCTTGAACTCGTCCATGATGTCACAGGAAGACATATGGCCGCGCTCGCGTCCCAGAAAATGCACACAGTCCATGAGCAGCGCGTACGATCTCGCGTCATAACGCGGATCCTTCGCCGTGATGTCGGCGAAAGAGTCCGCGTCGAAATTGATTTCATCCATTTTCCCGTCCTGCGGAATCTCAGTTGGAAACCGAATCGTAGTGGCGGGCCATCGCTTCGTAGCCCTGCATCATGTTTTCGGGCAGTTTGCCGAATTTCGCCGCGTAGTCGCAGACGACCGGCAGACAGCGCGTCTTCCACTTGGCGACCGTGTTGAGCGCGATCGACTTGAGCTGGTGGTGCGCGAAAGGATTGGCGAAACGCTCGAGGACGGACTCGGCGTATTCGGTCTTCTCGTCGTCGGGAAGATTCACCGTCGGGAAGATCTCTTCGAAAATGACCTTGCGCACGAAGGCGTTGAACTCTTTGTCCCCGATGCACTGCGCAACCTCGGTGAAGCCCTTCTCGAGTCCGAGATAAACGATGGTGGTGTGCGTCGCGTTGAGGAAACGCACTTTGCGCGTGCGGTACGGCTGCATGTCGGGAGTGTAGACGACGTTGACGCCGGCGGCCTGAAGCGGCAGTTCCTTCTCAAGGTCGAAACCCGCGGGGGTTTCGATGACGAAGAAATGGAAAGGTTCGCCGCAGACGAGCGCCTCGTCACGCTCGCCGAGCTGCGCGGCGTAGCGTTCGGCCGATTCCGGATCGGGACGTCCGGCGACGATCCGGTCGACGAGCGTAGAGCAGAAAACGCAATCCTTCTCCACATACCGCGCAAGCGCCTCGTCGCTCCAGTCGGCGGCGTACTTGAGGACGCACTCTTTGAGTTTGTCGCCGTTGTGCTCGATAAGTTCGCACGGGATGAAGACGAGCCCCGGCAGGCCTGCGGCAAGGCGCGCCTTCAGGAACTTCGCCACTTTGGCCGGAAAAGTGTTTTCGCCGGCGACATACTGGATCCCCGCTTCGGTGGTGTTGGAAAAGACGAACCGCAGATCCGCCTCGGTCGCGTACTTCTCGGTGTTCGTCCAGAGGTCCACGCCCTTGACGCATTCGATCGTTTCGATTTCCTCGACGGTATTGCCGCCGATGACGCCGCGCAGACAGGTATGGTACTTGCCGCCGCGATCGTTGAGAATTTTCGAAGGGACGCTGAGCTCGTCACCGATAGGCTGGATAATCTGCACCGCGCCGTCGAAACCGGCCTTGTCGTTCATCTTCTGAACCATCCAATCGATGAAGCAACGCAGAAAGTTGCCTTCTCCGAACTGCAAAACTTTCGTTTTCATTTTTATCTTTCCTTTCGTATGAGTTCTTTGGTCTTCAAAATCTTTCCATCCCGCAACGAGGAATGGGCATTTTTCGAGTTTCATATGGTATCACAAACTGGCTTGCTGCGTCAATCCCCAAAACTCATTATTTACGCCAAACTCCCGCCTTTATCAAAATTTTCCCACACTATACCTGAACTTACATTGAATTGTCGGCAAAGCGCCAAAACGAGAAACTTCATTACGGCGTTACGATACTGAAGAGACCGCTTTCGACGCTCTCGCAATTGAATAGGCGGGGGCGCATCTTGCAACTCCAGTCAGGGGACATATGACCAATCTCCTCCACCATTTCTTTTTATTCCGAACCGTAATCTCATTTCGGTACCGCTCACGCCAGACTGCAAGCGTCGTCGCCTCCTCTATCCTTGCCGGATCGAGATATGAATCTATCTTCAAGATAATCCCGGTTGCGCTCTTCACTTCCGCCGATATCTCGCGGTAAATGGCAACCGCACGGACGATCTGCGCATTTGGCACGTCATCGGCAACTTTTTGCTGATCGCCGTCAGATTCATTCCCTTCGATGTCCGTTCCTGAAGATACCGTTCCGACAAGTACCGTCTCTGCCGGAATGGGATCCGGAAGTTCCACCAGTTGCTTCAGTTTCTTCGCCATTGCCTTATAGCGCATTACGGTCGTATATTTGCTTACAAGGACAGGAATGTTCTCTGCGAGCCATCCTTTTACCCCTTCATTGCGACCGGTTATGCGACCTTCGACGATTTTAAGCGAATTATCGACATAGCACTCAAGGTCGTGAATAAGACTGCCGAAACGAATTGCCGCTTCTTTCGAATCTTTTCGGTGTTGATATGCTTCCAATATCGCTTCTTTTGTGGGGCATAGATTTGTTGTGGCGCGCTTGACGATACGCCGACGATCGGCGGCGAGACTGTGACGCCGTTGAGCTTCACGTTCATAATAGAGCGGACGGGTTGTACGATGCTTAAGGTGATTTACGGCAAGCGCCGAGAGTTGAACGAAGAGCCTGAGCGCGCAGCAGCTTATGACAGCCCCGACATTCAGCGTCAAAATAAAGTGCAAAAGGATGAGTTCTGCGACAATTTCGCTGAAACGCGGCATTTTTGGCGCGTTTATGCCGGCAAGACGGAAGTATCGCTCGGCGGTTTTCTCGGTAAAGGCATCGGTTGCGATTTCAAAGACTGCTTCAAAATTCTGAAAGCCGCTTTCTCGCCAGAAGGCCGCCCGCCCTTCGGTCGCTTCGCAAAAGTCGCCGCAAGCTCGGCGACGTTCATAGCGCCGCTTTTCAAGCCGCTTCTGCCGCCGCTCTTCGCGTTGTTCGCGCTCGGCCATTATCTCGCGCTCGAACGGCAGGTATTTCGCCATCCAGCGATTGAACTCGCCATCGCCTTTCGGCGCCCTTTCGCGCCAATCGCCATGTTTCCAACCGGAGGTTTTGCAAATTGGCGTTTTTTGAGTTTTCATCTTATCATTATTCATGATACCGCCCATCATATCACAGCAGAAAGCGAAAGACAAGCAGAAAATGAGATTACAGTTCGGAACAAATCTTATATTGGTTACTTGGTTTCGTAAAGCGCAAAATACGGAATCATTCCTTCCGGAACTTTCTTGCTCTGCGCGTGCAGCTTCGGAAATCCATAAGCGCAAATGAACGGAATGACGGCGTAACAATGACAACGTAACGGAACAAATGGCAAACGAAAGCAAGAAGAGAATAGACTTCCTGCGGATATTCAGTCACGCACGAAAGAGGTGGCTACAACTGTTCGAACCGCAACTGCGTATCTTCGACCTTCGTCCGCGAAACAAGGGCGATATCAGCAGATCTGATTTTCCAAATTCGTACCGCGAAAGGCGGAAATTCACACGACAGACGACCGCCGGCGAACTTGAAATCATGATTTTCGAAAAGCTGCGCTGCCGACCCTGCATCGGGGCAAACCGACCTGAGATCGATGCGGGCGGATACCGTCCGGTCCGAAGAATTCACCGCAAAAAGGTAACATTCCCCTTTATGCCTCTTCACAAGCGTAGAGACCGAAGCAAAGCCCAGCGGATCAGTTTTCGGACCGGAAACGATCTGCACTTCCGGCGCATCCGGAACCGTCCGTTCGGTCAGAACCGGAGCAAGCGATTTCAGTCTGGCGGCAAGATCGCAGATGTTCTTCCACCGCTCAGGCGTCGACGTTACGCCGTAGTTGTACTGCTTCTTTTCCGGTTTCACCGTTCCGCAGTAGGCATACCAGGTCATGCCGTGCGCCCCGTGGCAGACGGCGGCGAACGTCATCGCGAAAAGTTCCTCCCGCGTCGGGAAATGCTTCCACCCCCAGCCTTGGAAATACTGGATGATCGGCCAGATGCCGCGCGGCTTCACGACGCCGCTTTCCTTGATGTCGGAGGCTATGCGCTTCATGTCGCGTATGACGCGCGCGACGCACTCGCGGTTTTCCTCCGGAGTGTCCAGAACCATCGGATATATCTCGGGAAGAAACACGTCGGTTCCCTCGACATAGTCGCGGTAGGCGGAAACCTGCGCCGCCGAACGCACGCCGTCGGCCTGACAGGTGATGCGATTGGGGTCGACCGCCTTCGTCGCCTCGTCGTAATCGGCCAGCTCCCACGGTTTTTCATGAGCCGAAGTATCGTCGCCGAGATACCACGCCAGCACGTGCGGATAATGGCGTTCCTTGTCGGCGAACCGCGAACCCGGCAGCCGGGTCTCCATCCACAGCCGGAAGCCGCGCTTTTGCGCTTCGGCGAGAAACGACGGATCGCGCGCCTCGCCGTAGGAATGCGCGGCGGTGAATCCGCCGGCCTTCAAACCGTCAAACGCTCTGGCGAAATCGTATCCGTTGAATTCGCGCCGCATGACGCCGTAAAGTCCGATCGGGAAAATCGCCTTGCCGTCAACGAGCGTCATTCCGTCGTCGCGCAGCGTCACCTTCGGAACTTTCGGCGGCTCGCCGATGAAGAAACGCTTTCTGGAAACATACTTTCTCCCCTGAACATCGGCGACCGCGACATCGACCTTGTGAATTCCCGGCGCCCAATCCGTCTCGCCCTTCCATGTAAACAGATCGCCTTCGCGCTCAAAAGAGCCGCTCGCCTCTTTCCCGTCCACGGTTACGCGCAGTTGCGCCCAGTCGACGCCGGTCTCGTCGGTCACCGTGAACGACGGGCGCATCTTTCTGTCGGTCGTCGGCGAAGGGCTGGTCATCCGAACCCGCGGCGGCGAAAAATCGCCGCGATCCTGTTTTACGGCCTTCACCGGTTCGTCAACGAGCGCAAAAGAGAAATTCCTGTAGGCGACCGAAGATCCGCCCCACAGATTCGGACCGTCGAAACCGATCTGCACCACGCACGCGCGAGCGTCTTCCGGAACCGCTCCGGACACGCATACGGTCTGAAAATCGCCCATAGGGACGAAAAATCCAAGCGGACTGCGCCCGATCCGTTTTCCGTCGGCTCCATACCAGAAAACGCAATTCTGCCAGAGCGTCGAACTTTCCGTCGTATATCCGAGCGTGACATCCGGCGCGACGTCGAAAGAAACCGCGAAATATTTTTCTTCTCTCGATGCCGGCAGCGCTATTTCGGGCGTACGCACGCTCCAAGCGGTATCCGTCCTGCCCTCACGCGCTCCGCGGACCACGAGCCCGGTGAAATTACGGCCCTTCGCGCCGAATTCGACGGTCACAAACTTTTCGTGGACCGTGACGTCCCAGCGCGACGTTCCGGAATCGAACGCATCGGAAAACAACGTCCGGGCAAATGCGCCGGAAGCGACGGCCGAACAGAAACAGAATATGAAAAAACACTCCGGCGGAATCTTACGCTTTTTCACCTGTCAGTCTCCGGAAGCGAAACGACCGCCCGCGCGCAGATCCGGAAACCGACGGCGCCGAAAACTCCATTGGGGGCGATTCTTTGACTGCGGGCAGCACAGCGGACATTGGCCGGGTTTGCCGCATAACTTCCGCCACGGCAGGATTTTGACCCATCCAGACTCACGGACGGGCCTTCCGGATCATCATAGATTCTGCCCGGAACCAGCAATTCGACTCCTGGCGTATTCTGCTGCGCCCACCAGTCAAGACACCACTCCTCAACATTTCCGAGCATATCGTACAAACCCCAGGAATTGGGAATCTTCTGACCTACCCGCTGCGCGGAATCGACAAGCCCGGAACACCATCCGACAACGCCGACGATATTGGAAGATGCCGTTCCTCTGTCCCCGTCGAGCTCCGTGCCGTTGTAAAGCGCGCTTCCGCATCCGGCGCGGCAGGCGTATTCCCACTGCGCTTCGGTCGGCAGATCAAAGGAATTCACCGCCTGATAGCGCGAGCGCAGCACACCCATGAAACTCGCAGGCGAAACTCCGGCGGATTTATTTTTCGGCCATTCGTACGCCTCGCCGGGAGAACCCTTTCCGCGTATATCGTCCCACTTAATTCTCGCCTTGGGCAGCAATCCGGCAGAACCGGAAACCGTCTCGACACCTTGTTTCATA
>JAFVZE010000276.1 GCA_017508315.1 Kiritimatiellia bacterium
CAAAAACCATCCACGCCATCAGCGTCAGCGACGGCAGAAACATCTTTGCGTTCATAGTCCGGTCAAGCTCCCTTTTGAAGAATCCTTACTTTACGATAACCTTGAGACCGCGCTTTGAAACCACCTTGAACGCGGTCCGGCCGTTTCCGTCCTCGGCCGCAACCAGCGTGCGGCGGTCTCCGGAGAACGATTCGACGAGCGGAATAATCTTCGCCGCCATCGCCGCGGCGAGCTCGGCGTCAGAGGTCGTGAAGAGTACGGCGCCCGGCTTCAAGGCGGATTCATCGAACGTAACCGACGCCGCGTTGAGCCCGGCGAGCGAAGCGAAGGAAGCGCCCGCCGCCGCGAAGTGGAGCGTCGCGCCTTCGCCGAGCGTCAGCGCCGAGCCGTAATCGGTCGCCGCGCCGACGGCAAGCCGCCCGGCGTTCACGGCGAGCGACGAGGGAACGGACGCGCCGAGCTTGAGCGATCCCGAGCCGGTTTTCACAACCGAAGTATCCGCTTCGAAAGTCATCGTCGAGAAATCTGCGGTCTTTTCTTCGGCAACGGCGATCTCCGCCGCCGCGCCGCCGAGCATCGCAACCGTGCGGCAGCCAACGAACGCCACATCGTTTAGGACGCGAACTGTGCCGTTTGAAAGTTTGAAGTCAAGATAGTCTACGGTATCAGTCATCACGATATCGCCACCTAAAAGCAGTTCGCCGCCTCGCTGTTCGACCGTGAACGTGCAGCCGCCTTTCGATGCGCCGCCGAGCGTAAAGCCGTTCGGAATCTCGAGCGTGCCGCTATTGTGGATGTAAGACTTCACGTTGTTGTAAGCCACATCGGAGGCGAATGTGAACCGAGAGGGATTGAACACGAATTTTCCGCCGGGATTCACCGTGGACTGCATTATATGCATATCGACCATGCCGCCGATAACGCACTCTCCGTCATTATTGACTGTATATGTATTCTGCATCCCGCCATGGCCCATTTTAGTGCAGCAATTGTCACCCAACACGAATTTCCCGCCAACATCGGCCACAACATAAGCTCTGCCGTTGGTGAACGAGGAAACAAATTCAATCGTGCCGTTCTTGACGCCAAGATGGAAAAATCCGTATTTTTCTTGTGCCGGACTTATTCCATCGCAAAGGCCTTTGATTTTCCGGTAGCCCTTCTTCATATCCAAAGACAAATAGCGATGATAAGCATTGCCGTAATATATTTCGTCGCTCTCGCCGGGAATCCTACCATCGATATTTTCCGAATTTAAGGTTTTGCCGATTCCCCAATTCGTCGCGTCATAGAACGAATAATATGCCGCCGTACTTTCGTTTTTCCAGTAAAACACCGACGCATCGCCGACCGGCTCCAGCGTCACCGTACCGCCGGAGATAACATATCCGCGCCCGTCCGCTGACGGCGGAAGTTTTCCGGCAAAACCCGCCGCCGCCGCAGAATCCGTAAATGTGAAAATAGGCTCCTTCGAATTAAGAACCGATGCCTCTGCGGTAACAGCCGCATTGTCAAGTCCAATAACATTTTCCGCCGAAGCTCCGCCGACCGCAATGTGCAACGTTGTACCGGAAGAAAACGCAATCGTTCCAAATTTGGCGGTTCCGGCCACCGAAACCGTTCCTTCTGACACGTTGAGCGTTTCCGGCGCAGAGTTGCCGAACTTGACCGTACCCGCACCGGTTTTCGTCAGCACCGTACCGGGACGAAAGACCATCTTGGACAAGTCGAACGTCTTTCCGGCTTCGACATTTACCGTAGCCTCGGAATCATCGTTCATCATCACCGAATGGAAATTAGAAAACGCACAATCATCCATAACATTGAGAACGCCGCCATTCAAAACAAAATCCGCGCGATCTGCCGTGACCTCAGACCTGAAATCACCTCCTATATTCATAACGCCGGCAATCTGCTCGAATAAAAACGTGCAGGGTGAAACTCCTGAATTGCCGGTCAGCCTTACGCCGTCCGGAAGGTTAAGGATACCGGAATTACGCACAAACGACTCTCCGAATGCGGTATTCGCCGTGTTGTGAAACGCGAACATCGCGGGCCGGAACGTCGCTTTGCCGCCGCTCTCAACTTTAACCTCCATCTTATTCACCTGCAAATTTCCGGCGAGATCGAGCTCGCCGCCATCATAAACGGCGAACAGGCTTGCTTGTCCGCCACGTGCGAAACGTCCGCTTGACATCGGAGACAGCGTAAACTTTCCATCTTTGAAAACATGCACCTGCTGCCATGTATTAGTGAACGATCCGGTGAAAGTCAGCGAACCGTTTCTTACCAGCATCCGGTGAGCAACCCAATTCATATCTCCATTATCAAGATTTCTGACAATGTATTCGGTGCCGTCAAGATCGAAGCAGAAAAAATCGCTGCCGCTTGCGCCGTAATAGATGTCGTCGCCTTCTCCGGGTGCGCGTCCGGCGGAATTACAACCGGACTTGTCGGTACCCGTCGCCCAGTTGTCCGCATCGCCGAAAGACGACCATTCGGGGTTGTCCGGAAGCGTATTACCGGAGTGCGTTGTCGCCTTTTTCCACGAAAACACTTCCGCAGATGCGGAAGCGGCGACAAAAATCGCGGTGATCATCAGACTTTTCATTTGCTACCTCCTACACCGCCATCGCATTGAAGGGACGGTTTTCTTTTGATTGGGTTGTTGACGTCCGAAACCAGATGACGTACACGCAGTTTGCGGAGCAATCCGCGGAACGGACCTGTGCCAACGGGGATTTTTTCGCCGGGAACCACGTTTCCGCCGAATGTCACCTGCTGAAAAACCTTTCCCCGCCGGTCGTAGGGAAACGATGTCTGCACGTCGTTCACATCGCAAACGATCCGGTCGAACGTCTTGACGATTTTCACGCGGTTCCATTCCCCTGACGCGATTTTCGCTTTCGTGTCGAAATCGTTGACAGTATAAAGATTGGCGCCGAAATACGAAACATGGATCGAACCGCCGACAAGGAGCACCCGCAGATGGCATTCGCGCCCGTCCACCGAATAGCTGCGGATCAAGACCTGATCAGACACGTCCCGGGGTTTGATCTCGAACTCAAGCGAATACTGAGCCGAACGGGGAACAGCCTCGTGCGGCAGCCAGAGATACGAGCCTGCCGAAAAATCCAAGACATCGCGTCCCTCATCCTTCGTCCAGTGTGGAGCGGCCCGGCCATTGAAATCCTTCGGCAGCATTCCTCTGGCCTCCGCACGCCACATCGGTCCGCCGTACGGACTGCCGCCGCCGAGAAACCCGTCGAATCGGTTTTCCCAGCCGCTTCGCAACACGGAACCGTTGGCGGGCTCGAACCGATAATTCAAATCGGGAATCGTGACCGATGCAACCGACGCCGTTGTCGCGGCGTACAATGATTCGGACCAGACGGAGATGTCCTGAAGATCAGATTTCCCGTTTCCGAAAGCGATCGGAGCGCTTCTCCATATCTTACCAGATACAGTGATCGCACGAAGCTGAAACAGGGGAACTTTTCTCGATGAACGCAGCGTCGCATCAATCGCAAGTTCCATACGCCCGGAGACCCGCGGCACATCCGCAAGATTATCCAGCCTCTCCACATCCATCGAAACCGTCTTCTGAAGCGGCCAGCATTTCCGCCCGAGCGCATACGGTTCATCCAACGGAACGGATATCTTCCCGAGACGGGAAAGATCCATTTCAAGATGCGAACCCTTAAGCTCGGCATACGGCACCTTTACAAAGAAAGTTCCGTAATCGTCGCTGCTGGCGAGATAACTGACGCTATACCCCCCCGTTGATTCCCGTTTTCCGACTGAAAAACACTCCCAACAGTAGCCTGCATTTTCAAAAACGGCATTCGGAGCGCCTGAGACCTCGGTGACACCTTTCAGCCTTGCCGCCGCTCCGCTTCCAAAATGACGCCGCCCCTGAAGCACGGTCATCGTGACGCGGAAAACGGCGAACCGGTCCCGGTCGAAAACGTTGTCGGGATCGTAGGCGATCTTTTCTTCAACATCATCGAGAACTTCAAGCGACGCAAGCCCCTCTGCCGCCGAAAACTCCGCCTGAACCCCGTAAACACCGTCTCCCTTCGCCATCGCATCGAAAGACACGCGTACGGGTTTTGCAAGCTCCCGCAACGGCTGATGCGTATATAGATAATCGCTACAGGTCGTGGAGCGAAGCCTCGTCGAGTCAAAGCCGCTCCATTTTTCCGTCCGTCCGTTGTACACGGTGGTCAATTCAGGCGTTATACAGACGTTGCCGGCGAATTTCTCCGATGGAATCCGATAATCTACCGCCTTGAGCCGATCCGTTCCGATCGTCTCCTCCGGCAAAACCGCAACGGCCTCGCCCTTCTCGTTTCTGAGGGTGACACGCGCGGTGACGGATGTCGCGGCCGAACCGTCCGGAAGATAAAGAAGCTCCAGATGATACGGTTCCCCCAACCGAAGCGCCTGGCGTACGCTGACGACCAGATTGGGAATTGCGGGATCGTCGCCTTTCATCGGTTTCGGCGGCGTGCGGTCGAACACCGACCGGTAATGGTTCAATATCCGCGAATATGTTTTCGCATGGGCCACGGTTGGCTGAAAATGGGTATTTTCGTTAAGCTCGTTCCATTCAAAGCACATAAGGATATCGGGATTGAGCAATGCTATTTCGTCAAGTTTACATCTCAATGTCGCAGTGCCCCATTCTCCGTCAGTCGTACCGGAAAAATGATTGATATATCCTTGGCGGACATATGCGCACACGAGTTTATCCTTGAACTCTTTCCGCGACAGAACATCCTTATATATCGGCAGAAGATATTTGCGATAGACGGGTGTCGGGAGCTCTTTGGCCGGATATTCACCTAAATGGCTCCACTGCCTGTTCGTACACCAGATACGCACTCCGTCAACAGATGAAAGATATTCCGCAACTTTTTCGCGGAATGCGCTTATCTTCTCCTGCGAAATATCCGTGCAGGAAGGATCGTATCTGCCGTGATCATCGTATCCGTAGGCTTTGAACAGATCATAAAACGGCATTTCTCCTATAAGCAGAAACGGCGGGATATCTTTGTCTTCCCGCATCCGCTTGACCAGTTTGGGAGCCGTACGTCCGCCGCCGTAGGTCCACATCACGATTTTGCCATTGATGCGCGTCGTGTATCTTGACCTGGCGGCATCGAGGATCATGGTTTTCGTTGAGGTGTAATTGGCAAGGTCGGAGCCCGGCGAAAGCACTATCATCTGCGAATATCCGTCAAAGGGCGCAAAACGCTCCAGAATCCGCCGATTGTCCGCATTGATGCCGTAGTACGCTATCGCGCCAAATCCGTCCAGTCCGCAGTCGCCGAGAATTTTCAGATCGTGAATGAATCCGCGCTGATTCTGGGTCATGCCGTCTTTGGATCCACGCAGGCTCACATCAAGAAACAACGGCCGATCGGGATAGCGGTGAAGCGTATTCTGGAACGGCGAATAGGCCTGACGCTCGGCGAAGATCAGCGTTCCGGGAAGCACCCGCTCTCGGGTTCCGGCGCGTTCGGAATATTGTTCCGCACGGACAATTCCGATCTCAGGCGTCATCGCATCGGCAAAGACGGGGAAAAACGGCATAATCAACATCATCAGAAAAAGTTTTCCGATGAGCGAACCGCTGCTCTTTATTGCCTTACCGTACCTCATATCCGCTATCGGGCATTCATGACCATCACCCGCGGTTTTATAATATGGAACCGTTACTATCGCCATAGGCGAGATAGAATCCTTTCTTTGATCTGCACTCAAAATATATCATTACAGTTACACCGCCGTCAATGAGAAATATGGCGTTATTTTATACAAATTATACACAGAGAGAAACGTCAGGAAAGCGTTTCTCCCTCGATAAATCTGGTCCTGAGCACCGCGGCGGGAAAAGGTTTGCGCTCGGTAAGCCATTCGAGAACCCATCTGGCGGCGATTTCGCCGTTTTCGAAAGGATCGAATTCAAAACGCGAAAGCGTTTTGGGGAAAACCGGTGAAAAACCGCCGGTCGTGCAGCAGACGAACCCGACATCCTCTGGAATCCGCACGCCGCGCTCGAGGATCGCGCACAGCATACCGTTGGCGAGATAGTCGTCGGTCACGAGGAAGAGTCTGGGCATCCTCCGCCGCGGACCGGAGACTACCCCGAGCATGAACTCACGCCCGGCGGCCGTTATATCGTCGCAGCGACGGAAACCGAAGCTGTCGCGCACGAACGTGTTGCGCACCGCGATCCCCTCCCCGGAAACGGCGGCGGCGAACTCCATGAGCGAGCGCTGGCGCGTTCCGCAGTGGACCATTTCCAGCGACCTGATTCCGCGCAGGCGGCACGAACGGACGAAATCCTGAACGGCGCGGACACGCGAAGTGGTGATGCGTCCGACAAGTCCCGGCAGATTTCTGCCGCCGGAACCGACGGTGGCGAACGGTATGGAGGTCTCGGATATCCTCCGCTCCACGGCGGCGACGGAACCCGAAACTACGATTATGAAATCAGTCGGTCGGCTGACCGCCATTTCGAACGCGGAAAAATCGAATTTTCCGTCGCTTGCCTGCATGATTCCGACTTGCGAGAAAAGATATCCGTTTTTGGTCAGGGTTTCGCGCAGCTGTTCCACCATCACCGCCTGCTGGCGGTTGTAATCGTGATCCAAGACCGCGCACAGCACATGGCCGCGCCATATCGGGGTTTTCCGCGGCAGAACCACGCTGCCGATGCGCGGCCGCGCAACCACGAACCCTTCCGCCGCCAGTCTGCGGTAGGCGATGCGCGGGACTATCACGCTCACCCCGAGCCGGGAGGCGATCTTCGACAGCGGAGGCAGAATATCGCCGGGAGCGTAGTAGCCGGTGCGTATCGCCTCGCGCATTCCGTCGAAGAGCTGATCCGCGAGCCCCTGCGCGCTCGCCCGGTCCAGCGTGAACGGAATATTTTTGCGTTCCATCTTGCCTGTTTCTTTGGCCGGATATGGATTTGCGGCAGTGCGTTTGACGATGCGGCGACAAGACCGTGGCGCTGCGCCCGGTCACCTGCGCGGCCGCATCATGGAAACGTTCCGCCGGCGACATCATTCACATATCTGGAAAAAGCGTTTTTCACGACCGGTGCGAGATCGGCGTATTTCCTGACGAACGACGGCACTTTTTCGTTAAGGCCGAGCATATCGTGCATTACAAGCCACTGCGCGTCGCACACCGACCCCGCGCCGATGCCGATCGTCGGCACCGCAAGCGCGGCGGTAATCTCCGCGGCGAGTTCCGCCGGCACGCATTCGAGCGTCACGGCGAACGCCCCCGCCTTCTCCACCGCTTTCGCGTCGCGGAAAATCCTCTCGGCTTCTTCGCGGGTGCGCCCCTGCCGCTTGAAGCCGCCGTAGCTGTTGACGCTCTGCGGCGTCATTCCGACATGGGCGAGAACGGGAATCCCGGCGTTCGTCATCCGCGAAATGAGCGCGCATATCCGCGAGTCGGCCCCTTCGAGCTTCACCGCGTCGGCTCCGGCCTGCAGGCACCTGACTGCGTTTTTCATCGCTTCATCGTCGCCGCACTGGTAGGTGCCGAAAGGCAGATCGGCGACCACCATCGCCTCTTTGACGGCTCTGGCGACCGCGGCGACGGCGGAAAGCGTCTCCTCCGGTTTAACCGGCAGCGTGGTCGAATACCCGAGCGTGTTCATGCCCATGGAATCTCCTACCAATATGACCGGCACTCCCGCCTCGTCGGCAAGACGGGCGAAACAGGAATCATAGGCGGTACAGCATCCAAGTTTACGCACACCTTTGGACGCCCTCACTTCAGCAACATTCCAACGTTTCATTTCACGCTTCATTGTATCATTTTTTGCGCTTAAGCGCCATTATCTGATCGCGCAGATACGCCGCACGCTCGAATTCGAGCCGGTCGGCCGCATCAAGCATATCGCGCTGAAGCTCTTCAAGAAGCGATGCTTTGTCGCCGATTTCCGGAAGCGGCGCGGAAAGCGCATCCTTCTTCCCGCTCCGGAAGACATAGGCGCTTTCATTGATCTCCCGGCGCACGCTCTTCGGAACGATGCCGTGCGCCTCATTGTAGGCGATCTGCTTTCTGCGGTGGCTCTCGGTCAGGCGCAGCAGATCGTCGATGGCGTCGGTGCGATGGTCGGCATAGAGTATGACCCTGCCCTTCTCATGCCGAGCCGCCCGGCCGGCCGTCTGCACGAGCGAAGTGGTCGAGCGCAGGAAGCCCTCCTTGTCGGCGTCGAGAATCGCCACCAGCGCCACCTCCGGCAGATCAAGCCCTTCGCGCAGCAGGTTAATGCCCACCAGAACGTCGAACTCGCCCTTGCGCAGACGCTGCAGGATGGAAACGCGCTCGATGGCATCGATGTCGCTGTGCAGATATTCGACGCGGACTCCGGCTTCATGCAGATACGCCGTCAGATCCTCGGCGGAACGCTTCGTAAGCGTCGTCACGAGAACCCGGTCGCCGCCGCCGCTTCTGACGCGCTCGATCTCCCCGATCAGATCGTCGATCTGGTTCCTGAGCGGACGGATCTCCACCTCGGGATCCAGCAGTCCCGTCGGGCGGATCACCTGCTCGGCTACGGTCTTCGCCTGGGAATACTCGAAATCCCCCGGCGTCGCCGAACAATAGACGATCTGAGCGACTTTGGCGTTGAACTCATCGAACGTGAGCGGCCGGTTGTCTTTCGCCGACGGCAGACGGAACCCGAAATCGACGAGCTTTTCCTTGCGCGCCTGGTCGCCGTTGTACATCGCCCGCACCTGCGGGACCGTAACGTGGCTCTCGTCGATGACGGTCAGAAAACCGTCCGGGAAATAGTCGATCAGACACTCGCCGGGAGTGCCCGCAGGGCGCCCGGTAAGCGGGCGCGAGTAGTTTTCGATCCCGTTGCAGTATCCGAGCTCGCGCATCATCTCGATATCGTATTCGGTACGCTCGCGCAGCCGCTGCGCCTCAAGCAGTTTCCCCTTCGACTCGAAAAACCGGAGCCGCTCGGCAAGTTCGCTTTCGATGCGCCCGAACGCCGCTTCGAAACGGTCCTTGCCCATCACGAACTGCCGCGCCGGAGTGATGACCGCCGCCGGGTGCGAAACGCCGCGCTTTCCGGTCAGCGGATCAAGTTCGCGGATCGACTCGACTTCGTCGCCGAAGAACTCGATGCGCAGCGCCTTCGTCTCGTACGCCGGAAAAACGTCCAGCACATCGCCGCGCATGCGGAACGTGCCGGGCTTGAAATCGTAATCGTTGCGCACGTACTGCGCCTCCGCCAGCCGCGATGCGATCGCGCTGCGCCCGCCGGCGGGGGATTCGCCGACATCGACGCGCACGGCGAGATTGCGGTATTCGTCGCTCTCGCCGAGACCGTAGATGCAGCTCACCGACGCGACCACGATCACATCGCGCCGCGCCAGCAGCGCATTGGTCGCCGCAAGGCGGTAGCGCTCGATCTCCTCGTTGACGGAAGCGTCCTTCTCGATGTAGGTGTCGGTCTGGGGGATGTAGGCCTCGGGCTGGTAGTAATCGTAATAGGAAATGAAATACTCGACGGCGTTTTCAGGAAAGAACTCCTTCAATTCGGCGAAAAGCTGCGCGGCGAGAGTCTTGTTGTGGCTGAGAATGAGCGTCGGACGGTTCCACTTCTCGATCAGGTTGGCGAGCGTGAAAGTTTTTCCCGAACCGGTGACGCCCTGCAGCACAAGCCGGTCCTCTCCGCGCCTGAGACCGTCAAGCAGCGCGGCGACCGCCTCGCCCTGATCGCCAGAAGGCTTGAACTTCGACTTCAGTCTGAAAAGACGCTCCATAAAAAGCGCTCACGGAAGCGGTTTCACCGACTTGAGCACCGAATACCCGCGGCGGCGGACGATCTCCACCGAAGGGAAATACCGCTCCTGCACCGGCTTGAGCCCCGCCTCGTTCTTGACGACCGTATAGCAGACGCCTCCCGCCTTGAGCGCAGATTTCGCCGTTTCGAGAAAAACGTCCGCGATGCGGTAATCGGAATAGTAGGGCGGATTGCCCACAAAAGCGTCGAACGTGCCGGCCGCGTCCGGCAGCGAGGCGATCCCGTCGTCCGCGAGCACGACTTCGGCCGGAATGCCGAGGTCGCGGGAATTGAGCCGCGCCGCCTCGACCGCGCGGGAATGCGAATCTATCATCGTCAGCGCCGTCCCGGGAACGGCTCCCGCGACGAGGAATCCGACGAGACCGCAGCCGCAGCCCATATCCAGCAGTTTGACCGGAGAGCGCGCCTGCGCAAGTTCCCGCGCCGCGACTTCCGCAAGCGCAAGTCCGCCTTCGTCCCGGCGACGGTGGCAGAAACAGCCAGGAAAACTCGTAAGCTCGATCCTGCGGCCGCCGGGCACGCTCGCCGGATAGCGGGCGGCGAAACTGCGCACGCGATCGGGATCTTTTTTGATCTTGCCGAGAAGATCGTTGCGGTCGCGCTCGCGGCCGACGAAATCCAAAGTGAACCTGCGCGGCGAAAGAAGATGTATCTCCTGGAGAAGATCGAGCGAAAGCTCCCCGCTCATCAGTTTGGGTCCGGTCCGGAAGACGATCTCGTCCCAGTCTCCCCCGGGCAGATGCGCGCTGCAGACCACCTTGGCGTCCGGACGGGTCTTTTCGATGGCATGGGCGTGATAGATGTCGAGAGTGTGGCAGAGCGTATCGCCGGCAAGCAGCTCACTTGTCAGATCGGAAGCCTTGAACCCTACCAGAAGCCGTTTCACGTCAAAGACCTACCGCGGACCTCACTTTTTCCATGACCGGAGCGGCGGCGGCACGCGCTCTCGCCGCGCCGTCGCGAAGGATGTCCTCGAGCGAACCGGGGTCTTTTTCGAGCGCTTCGCGCTTCTCGCGGAACGGATCGAAAAGGCGGTGGTACGCGGCGAGCAGCTCCTTCTTCGCATGGCCGTAGCCGTAATTCCCGGCGCGGAAATTCGATGCCATCGTCCCGACCTCCTCCGCGGAGGCGAAAAGTTTGTATAGTTCGTAGATGGAATTGCCCTCCGGTTCCTTGGGCTCCTCCATGGTCTTCGAATCGGTGACGATGCCCATCACCTTCTTCTTGACCGCGCCGGGCGCCTCGAAAAGTCCGATCGTGTTATGATAGGACTTGGACATCTTCTGACCGTCGGTTCCGGGGACGGTGGCCACGGTTTCGGGAATGTAGGCGTCGGGCAGTTTGAATATCTCGCCGTAGGCGTTGTTGAACTTCTGCGCCAGATCGCGCGTCACCTCGAGATGCTGCTTCTGATCCTTGCCCACCGGAACGAGATCGGCGTTCATGATGAGGATATCGGCGGCCATCAGCACGGGATAGGCGAAAAGCCCGTGGGTGGCGTCGAAACCGTGCGCCATCTTGTCCTTGTAGCTGTGGCAGCGCTCGAGAAGCCCCATCGGCGTCAGACACGAAAGATACCAGGCGAGCTCCTGCACTTCGGGAACGTCGCTCTGACGGTACATGACGCTTTTCGCCGGATCGAGGCCGCAGGCGAGATAGTCGAGCGCCACATCTTTCGTCGCTTCGCGCAGCGCCGCGCCGTCGCGCAGAGTCGTCATGGCGTGGTAGTTGGCGATGAACATGAAGTTTTCGCCCTTCTCCTGAAGGTCGAACATCGATTTCATCGCGCCGAAATAGTTGCCCCAGTGGAGCTTGCCCGAAGGCTGGATACCGGTTAAAACTCTCATGGGAGCGTATTATACCAAAATATGACCTGTATGAATCCGGCAATCAATTCCACCGTTTGGTCGTCTCCGTCTGTCGCTGCTCGATGGTCACGAAAACCGCAAAATGATCGGAAAGTCCGTCGTTGGCCGCTATGAGCGGCGTTCCGAGCACGTTGAAGCCGCGGATCATCACGTAATCGAGGGCGCTGTCGCCCCATTTCCGCGAGGGGTAGGTTCCGCGCCCGTCCGCCGGCAGCAGCGAAAGCGTATTCGTGAAACCGGCCTGCTCGAAAATGTCGAAAATCCTCTCCTCCGAAAATTCCTTCCTCCAGCGGTCGGCGTTCAGATCCCCGGCGACGATAACCGGCCTTGCCTCTCTGCCGCGCCGCGCCCGCTCCACAAGCTGTTCGACCGCTCTGGCGCGCTTCTGCCGGTTCAGCTCCCGTTTCGCATCCGTATTAGCCCCGTAGTTGGACTTGAGATGGACGGCATAGACATCGGCGGTCGTCGCCGGATTCAGCACCACCGCGGCGAACGCATATCCGCGCGGCGGCGTAAGTTCGCGCATGTTCTTCCACCTGCTCCACCCGGCGGACGCCACCGGCAAGGTGGTGGCGATGACATCCTGCTGCATATCGAAGCGGTCGCGGCGGCGGTAGCGCGTAATCGCGGCGATCGCGAGATTCCTGCGCCCTATCCGGGCTATGAGATTCGAGGCCGAAACCGGTCCGCGGATTTCGTTCAGACAGAGAATGACCTCGTTGGTTCCGCCGGGATCGATCTTCGCCAAAGCGCCCCTGAGCATTTCGGCCGCCGCCGAAACCGTCGCCTCTTCGACCGCCGGATTCGCCCGGTGTTCTGCCCGCCCCGACGGAAACCAGCGTCCGTTCCAGGTACCGACGACGACCGCGGCGACTATGGCGGCGAGAAAATTCATCTGCGCCGGCGTATCTCCGGCGCCGGAGGCTTGTTGTAGACGCGTGAATCGGGCGGCACGGAATCCTTGAGCCACACGTTACCGCCGATTTCCGAATCGTGTCCGATGACGGTGTCGCCCCCGAGAATGGTGGCGCCGGCGTAGATGACGACATTGTCTTCCACGTTCGGATGGCGCTTGATGCCTTTGACCAGCGCCCCGGTCTGCGGGTCCTTGGCGAAACTGAGCGCTCCGAGCGTAACGCCCTGGTAAAGTTTCACGTTGCGCCCGATCACCGTCGTCTCGCCGATCACCACTCCGGTTCCGTGGTCGATGAAAAACCTCTCGCCGATGGTGGCGCCGGGATGGATGTCGATTCCGGTCTTCGAATGCGCATGTTCCGACATTATCCGCGGAATCACCGGAACACCCAGATTGTAGAGTTCGTGAGCAAGGCGGTGGACGGAGACGGCATAAAGCCCCGGATAGGCCATGACGACCTCCATCGGGCTCGTCGCCGCCGGATCGCCCTCGTAGGCGGCGGTGACGTCGCTGTCGACAAGCCTGCGCACGCGGGGAAGCGCGGCGACGAACTTCGAAACGATCTCCCCGGCGTCGGCATCCGGCATCAGCATCGCGACCTCGCGCTCCAGATCGGCGGCGAGAGCGGATTCGATATCGGTCGAGCCAAGTTCTCCGTAGACGCACGGATGCAGATAGGCAAGGCACTTTTCGACCACCAGAACTATGCGTTGCGGCAAAGTCATTTCCGCCTCCTTATTCTGGCGATGATCGTGGTCGCGCCGAGATTTTTAAGCCCGAAGAGCAGCAGCAGTTTACCGATCGGATGCCGGCTTTCCGCCTTCACCTCGCATATCTCGATGCCTTCGCGGTCGCAGAGGCGGCGGAAGTCCTTCAAAGTTATGCAGTGGATGTTCGGCGTGTCGTACCACTCGAACGGCAGCGCCTTTGAAACCGGCAGACGGCCGCGGAACGCGAGCGTCAGCCGGATGCGGTACGCCGCGAAATTGGGAAACGTCACGATCGCTTCGTCGGCGATGCGCAGCGCCTCGTGCAGGAGACCGCGCGGATTGCGGACTTCCTGAAGCGTGTCGGACACGACGGCCGTGTCGTAGTACCCGTCGGGAATGAGCGAAAGCCCCTCGTCCGCGTCCTCCCAGTAGACGTTGTTGCCGTCGGCGAGCGCCTCCTCGAAACGCTCCACGTCGATTTCGACCCCGTCGCCTTTGGTTTTGCGCTGTTTGGCGAGAACGTTGAGCAGCGTTCCGTCTCCGCATCCGATATCGACGACTTTCGCTCCGTCTTTCACCATCGACGAAATCTTGCCGTAAAGCCGCTCCTGCCACTTCATCACCTTGGGCCTGCGATCGCCGAGAAATCCGCCCACGAGTTTCGAGAGATCGCTGATGTGGGTCAGAAACGCGTCGTGCCCGGTGCCGATCTCGAGATGACAGTACGAAACGTCTTTGCCGGCGCGCAGAAGCGAGCTCGTGATGTCGCGGCTCTGCCAGTCGGCGAAGAGCACATCGCCGGAAAGCGACACGACGAGGCACTTGGCCTTGACGCGCTCGCAGGCGGCGTCGAGCGAACCGTAGCGCTCGCCCGCGTCGAAAAGATCCATCGACCTGGTGATATGAAGGTAGCTGTTCGCGTCGAAGCGGTTGATGAATTTTCTGGCCTGATAGTCGAGATAGCTCTCGATCTGGAAATAGGTCTTGAAAAGACGGTCGCGCTCCCGGCGGTCGTCCTCCGGAGCGTTGACGAACTCGTCCTGAAGTCCGCGGTGGAACTTGTCCTGAAGATGTTCGCGCGAAAGATACGTGATGTGCGCGAGCTGACGCGCCCCGGCGAGACCGAGCTTGGGCCCTTTGCCGTCGCCGTCGCCGTAATAGTCGCCGCCGTTCCAGAGCGGGTCTTCCGTGATGGCGTTGCGCCCCACGACGTCGAAAGCGAGCGCCTGGGTGTTGAGCGAGGCGGAGGTGGCGATCAGAACCGCCTTCTCCATCTCGTCGGGGCAGCGGGTCATCCAGTCCATCACCTGCATGCCGCCGAAACTGCCGCCGATCAGCGCCGCGAGTTTGGAGACTCCAATCTCCTTGAGAAGCATCCGGTAAACGTCTACGGCGTCCGAGAACGTATATTGGGGGAATTGCGAACCGTAAGGGCGGCCGGTGTCCGGATTCACGCTCATCGGCCCGGTGGTGCCGCTGCAGCCGCCGAGCACGTTGGCGCAGATCACATGGTAGCGGTCGGTATCGATTGCGCGACCCGGTCCCACCATGCCTTCCCACCAGCCGCTGGGCTTGGTTTCGCCCGGCCGGATGCCGGCGACATGCGCATCGCCCGTCAGGGCATGGCAGATGAAAACCGCATTGCCGGAACGAAGCGGAGCGCCGCACTCCTCGTACTGCACCTCTATTTCACGGAGAATACCGCCCGACTCGAGCCGATAACCGCCCTCGGGCAGCTTCAGCTTCAGTTTCTTTGGCTCAACAATACCGACACCTTCGTTCATATCCTCACATTATACCATAATCAGGGCGACGTCCGCCGCGGCCGGATCTGCGCCGCCAAGATCAGCTCTCGCACCTGCTCGCGCACCCTTCGGATCGCCTGAAGTTTCAAATTGGGGAAATTCCAAGCCAGCGATCGGCTCAGCCCCGGATTTTCAGCCAGACTCTCAAAAGTTCGCTTACGCTCCAGGCCTGCGCCGCGCAGCCCTTCTGCGCGTGCGGCGCGTCGCCGTCGGCGATTTCGCTCATGTGGCACAGACAGCCGGAGTTCAGGTTCTCCACCGCCCCGGCGAGAAGCGCGAGCGCCGTTTCGCGCGACGCCGCTCCGGTCATCGCCAGCGCCTCGGCGTACGACGGGAACGGCCACGCCCAGACGGTGCCGTTGTGGTAGGCGGCTTTGCGCCGCGTATCCTCATCGCCGGTGTAGACGCCGCGGTACGACGGGTGAAGCGCGTTCAGGGAGCGTACGCCGCCGGGAACGAGAAGTTCCTCGCTCGCCCGGAGGATCGACTTGTCATCAAGAATGCCCAGCGTGATCAAAAACAGCTGATTGGGACGGATCGCGTCATCGCCCGCCGCCCGCGCCGCCGGAACGCCCGCCGGAGCGGAAAGGCAGTCGCGATATCCGAACTCCCACCTGAAAAGCCGCTCCACCGACGCCTTTGCCCGATCGGCGAGTTCACCGCGCCCCAGAAACTTTAGCGCCGATATCCACAGCGCCTGAATCTCCACCGGATACCCCTCGCGCGGCGTGCAGGCGGGATAGTTGGTGTCCATCCAGGTGAAATGCGACGGCGACCACACCAGCGCGCTTTCATGGTCGACCCTGATTCCGTTGGGCGTGCCTTTGAGATAGTTGTCGACGATCGAATTGCAGACGCGCAGAAGTTTTCCGTCGGAAACGCCCAGTTCCTGCACGCAGCGGATGAACCACAGTTGCGCATCGGTCGTATCGCGGTTTCCCGCCGTATTGCCGTAGATGATGTTCGGCAGCGTTCCGTTCTCCTCGAACGCCGCAAAGGCCCTGAGAATTTCAAGCGACTCCTTTTTCATCCCGGCGGCGATCATTCCGCGCATGAAGATGAAGGTGTCGCGTCCCCAGTCGAGAAACCACGGATAGCCGGCGATCACGGTTTTAAGATTGTCCCGGCGCACGATGAAAAGATCCATCGCCCGCCTGAGCGCATCTCTGATCGGCATCGCCGCGCCAAGGTCCTCCGCTTCCGGAAATTCCAGTTCGCCGCCGCAGTTGAACCGGCCGGTCAGGACCACCTCGCCGCCGACATCCAAGTCCGCGCCGACCCATCCCGGGGAAAAGAGATCGCCGCTGCCGTCCTGACCGCGCTCGGCCTCCTCCGCATGGCCGATGCTGTAGCTCCACTGCGCTTCGTGGTGATATTCTCCGCCGGCGACATCGAAAACGAACTCATCGCCGCCGAAGCCGAAAACAAAACCGTTGCCGCGCATTTTCGCCGCCGCCGGAAAATCGCGCTCCGGTCCGAGAAACGCTTTGGTGGTGGCGTGGAAGGAGCGCCATTCGACGTCCGGACGGAACACGAGGCGCACGCTGCCGGCGGTTTCACGCCCCGGGGCGGCATTGCGCATCACCTTTATCCTGGCCACGTTCCGGCCTTCGGCCAGCGAAACCGCGAACGAAAACGACGCTTCCGTCCCCATGCCGCACGGAACGGCGAAATCCCACTTCGCGAAACGCCCGGCCGGATCGGCGGCGAACGCCGACACGCATGTCGAGTCGATCTCCCGGACATACCCCTCATGCTGCACCCAGCAGCGTACCCGCGTCCACAGATTGAGACGGTCCGACGGCACGTTTCCGTCCGGATTGGCCGCAAGTATAGCGTCATACCGGCTGCGGATCTCCCCCCAGCCGATGCGCATCTGGGATGCGGCGCCCGCGCCGTTGGAAAGTATCGCCCTGAAAGCCGGGTTATCCCTGACCGTTCTGCCGTCCGCCGAAACGGCCACCGCCGCATCATCGGGACTCGGAGGGATCAAAACGACACCCTTGACGGTTTGCGCACGGCCGTCGGAATAAATCTCCAGTTCCAGCGTGATGCGCCGGCAGCGGATACCGATCGTGCCGTCGTGATCCGGCGCGATGAAGACCGCGCGGTTTGCGGACGAACGCGCCGTCCGCAGGGTTTTCCCAGAAGAATCGGTCAATTTCGCCCTGAAGGACGACGGCGCGGAAACCTCGAACAACGCGCCTGCGGGGATGCAGACCTCGCGGCCCGAGTCCCGCGGCATCACCACGTGAAAAACCGCCTCCGGCGTCTGTGCGCGTTCGGCTTCCGGCGCGGAAAACGCTTCCATCGGCTTCTCCCCGAGACAGACGACCTCGCCCGGCTGAAGCATAAACGTTCCCGAAAGTTCGACGCGCCCGCAGCCGACCAGATCGAAAGCCGACACCGCCGGAAACTTCGCACGGTTCCAGCCGGCGGGAGCGGGATTGCGGCAGTCGAGATTCGCCAATACCAGAAGCCGCTGCGAAGCGTCGCCGTCCGACGCCGGTTTGCGCACCACGGCAAGCGTATTGCCGTCTCCCTCTCCGGCCATTTCCAGTTCGACGGCGCCGGCGAACGACGGATGGCGGGCAAGCAGCGAATTGAGTCTGGCGATGAGCTCGACCATGTTGTCGGCGGCGTTCCAGTTGAGATCGTTGCGCCCGTGCACATCGATCTTCTCGCGGCAGAACCACTCCACGCCGTTGGCGATTCCCCAGGCCCCCTGCCACGACAGCAGCGCGGCGAGCTGCACGCGCAGTCTGGCGTAGGTTTCGCCGCCTTTGGCGAGCCGGTCGTTGTCGTGCGTCTCGGCGAAATGGACGAGCGTGCCGTATTTCTGCGCCCTGGCGGCCGCCCCCGGCAGATACCACTCGAACTGCGAACGGTCGTAGGTCTGGAAAATTTCCGAATACGCCCAGTCGAGACCGGCGTCGGCGAGCAGATCGTCGGTGACGGCCGGATCCCCGCCCAGCCCCTCAAGCATGAATACGGTATCGGGATATTCCTCTCGGACCTTGGCGACGATATAGCGCCAGGTGCGTCCGGCGATCATATATCCGGCGTCGCAGCGGAAGCCGTCCACCCCGAGACGGCACCAGTGCAGAAACACGTCCGCCATGTAGGCGCACAGTTCAGCGTTTGAATAATCAAGCTCGACAAGGTCCTCCCAGACCACCTCCCATGCGCCGGGAGAGATGAATTTTCCGCTCCCGTCGCGGCGGAACCACTCGGGATGATGCGTCTGCAGCGCAGAACCCCAGCCGGTGTGGTTTGCCGGAAGGTCGATGAAGAACAGTCCGCCCCGGGCATGGACGGCGCCGATCAGCTCGCGGAACTGGTCGAGCGGGGTGGTGCGGCCGTCGAACTCCGCCATCGCCGGATCGACCGACAGAAAATCGGTCGCCGCGAACGGACAGCCGTACTCGCCCATCACCGCGTACGTCGTCGGCACCGGAAACGGCGGCAGCGTCTGCAGGATGCGAAACCCCATCGTGTCCATTATGTGCGGCAGACGGCGCACTATCTCCCGGAACGACCCGAACTGCCGGGGGAAAACCGTATAGACGGAATTCGACCTGAAAGTTTCGGCGCTTTCGACCTTGACGCGGAAATTGCCGCCCTCCGGCCATTCGGGAACGGAAGACCCCTCGGGGAAGAAACAGACTTTGCCGGAAAAAACCCCGACCTCGTCAAGCTCGATCTCGCGTTCGAAACATCCCGGCGCAGTCTCCGCAAGCGCGATGTCGTGCCACGCTTTCCCGAGCGGCGTCGTCCCCGCTTCGGTTTCGGCGATTATCTCGCGGCGGCGCACTCCGGCGTTGCCGATATCGGTGCGCAGAGCAGCACGCCCTTTGCGGGCGGGAGCGATCTTCAGCGCGACTTTCAACCTGTCGCCGCGCCATTTGAGCATGAATTCACCGGGTCCGGGAGATTGGCGCATGATTATTTCTCCATCTTTTCGCACCAGGACGGCAGAATGGAGAGCGCGACCGCCTGCCCGAGAATTTCAACGTTAAGGACAATCATCGTCTTGCCTTCGTCTTTTTTGATGTAGCCTTCAATGCCGTAGAAAGGACCTTGGGTTACGCGCACCGGTTCGCCGACGGTGAACTTCTCGACCTTGCGCACCTCCTTGCCGGCCCGGCCCGCATGCGCTATCTGCCGCAGCTGATGGATCATCTCGCGCGGACGCGGCACGTCGATGGTGCGCACGACGAGGTTCGTGCGCAGCATCAGCACGCGCTCCTGCGGGTTCAGACGCGCAAACACGTAGCCCGGAAAGAGCGGCAGTTCCCTGACCACCTTCCGCCGCTGCACCCGCGTGACTTTCCTGTACAGCGGCAGATGATGCCAGAGACGGTATTGTCTAAGATATTCGGCAGTTTTTTTCTCGGTGCGCGGCTTGACGTGCAACACATACCAGAGGCGTCTCATCGGAAATCGCGACCTTTCAGAATCCCGGCAGGTTGAGTTGCCCGGAAACGCATACCTTTCGGCCTTTGGCGAGCGAACGGTCGCTCGTGTCGTAGACCACGAACTTTATGCCGTCGAAACGTTTTGAAAGTTCGCTCTTGATGTACCGGGAAACCGATTTCACGTTTCCGATGTCGTCGTCGGAAAATCCTATCGAAACCGAACGGTTCAGCCCGCCGGTGCGCCGCAGCATGTGGAAAACGTGCTCGACGAAATCGCGGATGGCGAACTCCTTGGCGAGCTCCGGTTTCGCCGCCGTAGTCGCGGAGGCGAGTTTCTCCCTGTAGATCGGATCGTTCGACATCCGCTCCCTGAAGCCGTCGTAGGTTACCGCCGCGTACCGGCACATGCCGAGATAGTAGTCGAGTTCCTCGGCGTCGCTGCCGAAACTCTCGACCTTGTCGAGCCATTTGCGGTAACCGCGCAGATTCGACATCATCTCTTCGCGTTCGCGCTCGGTGAGCGCGTAGCGGATGAATATCCGGACGGCCTTCTCGATCGTCTCCGGCGAATGACCGCGGGCGGTCACGATCGAAAAGAGCCGCCCTTCGCGGAGCGTCTTTTTAAGCGCATTGTAGCTCGGTCCGGGCTTTTCGCCGTGCTCGACGCGTTCAAGCGCGACAATCGTGTCCTCGATGAAATGGTTGCGCGAACGCTCGTCCTTTTCCGGAGACGGATCTTCGAAATTGCGGAACGCCTCCGCCCAGATTCCGCCGGGGGCGCGGTAATGTTCGGTATCGGTGCGCACGAGCGCGAAGGTGGAGGTCGAGACCTCCACCGGCCGCCAGACGCCGTCGTCGCCGAGGTGTTCAAGCTTGATCTTCGTGGGCATATGCAGGATGTTGTCGTCCCAATCGAAGATGTAATACTTGAAATCGCGGCTGG
>JAFVZE010000277.1 GCA_017508315.1 Kiritimatiellia bacterium
GTGAAGTGCTCCGAGTTCGCCGCCGCGCTCGCCGCGGCGATGTAACGAAAAGAAAAGGATTCTCAAGGAAAGGTTCTTTGGACAAATGGCGGGAGAATACCAGTTTAGTCTCATCGACGTAACCAAGCAGCAAGGCACCAAGACGATTCTCAAGGATGTGAACCTGAGTTTCTTCTACGGTGCGCACATCGGCGTGATCGGCGGCAACGGAGCCGGTAAATCTTCGCTATTGAAGATTCTCGCCGGTCTCGACACCGAGCTTATGGGCACGGTGCAGGTCGCGAAGGGGACGAAGGTGGGATATCTCCCGCAGGAGCCTGAACTCGACGACTCCAAGACGGTTCTCGAGACCGTCATGGAGGGTGTCGCCGAGGCGCAGGCGATGGTGGAGCGCTACGAGGATCTCTGCTGCGAGCTCGACGACCCGAAGGCCGCCGCCGAAATGGAGAGGCTGCAGGAGATCATCGACCGCAACGACTACTGGAACCTTGAAAATCTCGTTGAGAGGCGGATGGCCGACCTCTGCTGCCCGCCCGGTGACAAGCAGGTTGCGGTTCTCTCCGGCGGCGAGCGCCGCCGCGTCGCCATCGCGCGGCTCTTGCTTACGAATCCCGACGTTCTTCTTCTTGACGAACCTACGAACCATCTCGACGCGGAGACGACGTTCCGGCTGGAAGCGTATCTCAAGGAGTTCAAGGGGACACTCATCGTCGTCACCCACGACCGCTATTTCCTCTCCGACGTCACCGATTGGATTCTCGAACTTGATCACGGTATCTGCTATCCCTACAAGGGCAACTACGAGGAATGGCTCAAGCAGAAGGAGGCGATGCTCGCGCGTGAGGCGAAGGTCGAGAAGTCGCGCCAGAAGATGCTTGAAAACGAACTCAAGTGGATTCAGACCAATCCGTCAGGCCGCCACGCCAAGGCCAAGGCGCGTGTCGAACGCTACGAAGAACTGCAGAAGCAGGAGGTCTCGACGCGCGAAGACGATCTCGTCATCCGCATCCCGCCGGGGCCGAGGCTCGGAAATCTCGTCGTCCGCGCCGAACACGTCAAGATGGGATTCGACGGTCAGGTTCTTTACGACGATCTCAATTTCGATCTGCCGCGCGGCGGCATAGTCGGGGTGATCGGCGCCAACGGCGCGGGCAAGACGACGCTCTTCAAGCTCATAACCGGACAGCTCAAGCCGCTCGCGGGTGAATTCAAGGTCGGCGAGACGGTGAAACTCTCGTACGTCGATCAGACGCGCAGCGAGCTCAAAGCCGACGAGACCGTCTACGAGGCGATCACCGGCGGCGGCGAATTCGTGAATCTCGCCGGCACGACGATGATGAACGGCCGCGCCTACTGCAGCCGCTTCAATTTCCGCGGCGCCGAGCAGCAGAAGAAGGTCGGGGTTCTTTCCGGCGGCGAACGCAACCGCGTGCACCTCGCCAAGCTTCTCACGAGCGGCGGCAATCTCCTTCTTCTGGACGAACCGACGAACGATCTCGATGTCGGGACGCTCCGCTCGCTCGAAGAAGGTCTGCAGGAATTCGGCGGCTGCGTGATGGTCGTCTCCCACGACCGCTGGTTCCTTGACCGCATAGCCACGCACATTCTCGCCTTTGAAGGCAAGGGGCGGACGACCTGGTTCGAGGGCAGCTATTCGGA
>JAFVZE010000278.1 GCA_017508315.1 Kiritimatiellia bacterium
CGGCCGAAGAGCCGAAAGGTTCATCTTCGCTCTTCCCGCCGTCGCCGCATCGTCCCAGACGACATGGACTCTGCGTCCGTCGCCGGTAAAAACCGCCTCCTTGCGTCCGCCGACCGACTTGACCGGACCGACAGGCTTCAGCCCGTCGATGAAGTAGGCCGTTACCGCCGTCGTCGCGGCGACCGGCGTCACCGCGCGGTCGTAATCGGCAAGCGTCTGCAGGTTGGCCGTATAGGGATTGTCGGTATTGTGCAGAGTGTAGAGAAAGACTTTCGACATTCCGGATGCGAAGGTATCCGCCCAGCAGCGCACACCGAACGCCGCCCCGCGCTCCAGCTCGTACGCCGTCGCCTTGCGGAACGTGTAGAAACTGTGCACGCCCATGGAAAGATTACCTTCCGTATTCCACACTTCACCGGCAGCATATTCGCCCCAGACGGTTTTAAGCCGCCCCATCAGCTTCTCGCTGCCCAATTCTCCGTCACCCGGAACGTCGACGTAGTAATAATGAACCGAATTGATGTCGGGCTTGAGTTCCACCGGATACTTGCGCATGAACGGCAGCACGTATCCCGGCGAAGAAAGCTCGGTGCACCAGCCCACCACCTTGGCATCGGGATTGCCGCGGCGGATGCCTGCGGCTCCCGCATTGAAAACCGGCCCGAAATCTTCCGCCGTACCGCGGAAGAAGTACCCGGAGATATAAGGCTCGTTCCAGACTTCCCAGTGCGAAATTTTCCCACGGTAGTGCGCCGCCGCCTTCTCGCACCAGTCGCCGAACGCCTTGGCATCGTAAAGAAACTTTCCGGCCGAATTCGTCGGCATCGCCCATTTCGGCGGCCAATCGGGAAGCGCCAGAATTTCAATCCCCGCCGCGCGGATGGCGTCGACTTGTCTGTCGTACCAGACGTACTCCCCTACCTTGGGATTACCGCGGAACATTTTGCAGAGCGTCGAACAGTCGTGCAAGCGCTGCCAGGTGAACCCGAGCGCCTTGGCATAGTTTATGAAATAGGGACAGACCCTGAAATGGGTGCCGAAACCTCCCTTTGCGCCGGTCATGCGCGGCGGGGGCAACCGTGCCATCACCTTCTCGCATTCGCCGAAAAGCGATGGATCGTCAGGAGTGAACGTCACTCGCAGAATTCCGTTAATCTTGGGATCGACGGCGAGTTTGACCGGTTCTGCGCCGATGATGAGCTCTATGCGCTCCGTCGCCGTCGTCTCGCCTGAAAACGCCGTCACCTTCAAAGTCCCCGCCACGCTTTTCACCGGCGCCCCGTCGGCGCTGTAGAGCGCCAGGCGCAGCGGCAGTTTCTTACCCCATTCGACTATCGCCGGCGCGTCTTTTTCTCCGTCAAAAGCCATTTCAGCTTCATAAGGGAATTTAGGTTTCCAGTCGCCCGCGCTCTCCGCCATCTCGAACTGGATGCCGTCGACGCGCACGTCGAACCCCTTCGGCGCGGAAAAGGCGAGCATCACCTCGCTCACGCTCTCCGGCACGGGTTCACTCGTGACCGAACACCGGTGCCACTGGCCGTCCGTCTTAACGAGAAAACCGTTGCCGAAGCGCCACTTTCCACTGCTCGCCGACATCCGAAAGCCGCAAGTGCCGCCCTCGGCAACCTTGACCCACGCCGAAAGCGTGTAGCGCCGACCGGACGCGACCGGTATCAGAGCCGACCGCACTTCGCCGCGCTCGAACGGAGACTTCGGCAGATGCAGCGCGAACTCCCCGAACTTGGCATCGGCGATGCGTCCGTGACGAAAATCATACCATTCGCTGTCGGCGCGGCCGGTAACCACGCGGTCGATGAAGAAATTGTCGTCAGCCGCCTCGAACGAAGCGCGCGGCACAAGATTGCCGGCAACCGGCTTGTTGGTGTTGAGCTTCTTGTCCGGCTCGGGGTCGGACTCGAACTCTTCAACCTTCACGTCGTCCACCAGAAAGCGCCCGACGCCGCCGACTTCGATCATCACTCCGAAATCGGACTGGATGTCATGATTTGACTTGAACACGAAGGAATAATTCTTCCATTCGTTTTCCGGATGA
>JAFVZE010000279.1 GCA_017508315.1 Kiritimatiellia bacterium
CGATTTCGGAGTGATGATCGAAGTCGGCGGCGTCGGGCGCTTTCTGGTGGACGACGTGAAGGTTGAAGAGTTCGAGTCTGACCCCGAGCCGGACAAGAAGCTCAACTCCAACAAGCCGGTTGCCGGCAATCTTGTGCCGCGCTCTTCGTTCGAGGCGGCTGACGACAATTTCTTCATCGACCGCGTGGTTACCGGCCGCGCCGACAGCGAATGGTATGATTTCCGGCATGGACGCATCGCCGATGCCAAGTTCGGGGAGTTCGCGCTCCATCTGCCGAAGTCTCCGTTCGAGCGCGGCGAAGTGCAGTCGGCTCTGATTCCGGTCGTGTCCGGACGACGCTACACGCTTTCGGCGTGGGTCAAGGTCGCAGAAGGCGGCACTTGCGGCTTTCGGATGTCGGCGAGCAGTGGAAAGTGGCGCTTCGGCAACGGTTTTCTCGTTAAGACGGACGGCCAGTGGCACCGGTGTTCGGTCACGAGCGGGACAGTGCCGGAGAACGTGAGCGACGTGATGCTCGCTTTCTCGGCGCCGAAGGGGTTCGACGTGCGCGTTGACGGCATCCAGTTCGAACTGGCCGAAACGGCGGGCGAATGGAAGCCCAAATACCCTTATGAATCGGAAATGGCTTTTGACGGCGGGAAAGACGCGCCGGCGATAGTCGAATGGGGGAAGAAACTGCCGCTGCGCCTTGCGCTCTACGGCGCCGACGGCGCTCCGGCGAAAACCGTGACGGGGATTTTGAAGATTACGGCGTTCTCCGGCGAGACGACGGTGACGGAGCGCGTTTCGCTGACCGCCGGCTCGGAGCCGGTCAAACTCGCCGTCGATCCCAAGGTCAACGGAATTCTGCGCGTGACGTTCAGCCCCGACGATCCGTCGCTTTTCGGCGAATGCGAGAAGGTCATGGCGCGGCTGCCCCCGCCGCGCATGACCGGCGCGAAAGGCGGATTCGGCACTCATTTCAGGGTCTGTCCCTACTTCATAAACTACGCCAGGGCGCTCGGGTTCACCTGGCAGCGTCTCCACGACTGCTCGACGCTCTGCAAAATGTTCCGCGGCAATCCCGAGCCAGGGAAACATGTCTGGTACGACGGACAGGTCGACGCCATCCGCGCGGCGGGAATCGAAATTCTGGCGCTTCCCGACTGGCCGCCGAAATGGGCGATGCCGACCAACGCGGCGGGAAAATTCGTCTACGACGCCAAGGCGTTCGGAGACTGGTGCGAGAAGGCTGCGGCGCACTACCGCGGAAAGATTTCGCATTGGGAAATCTGGAACGAGCCGTACATTTCCGGCTATTTCTTCCGCGGCACGGCGGAAGAGTTCGGGCCGGTTTTCAACGCCGGGGCCGCCGGCATCCGCCGCGGCAATCCCGACGCCAAGGTCGTGGGGTGGTGCACGGAACTTTCTTCGCCGGGATACGTGCTACCGTTCATACGCAGGTATCCGGTGGAACTGAAGCCGGACGTTAATTCCGTCCATTACTACTATGTCGACGTGCCGGGCGACGGCGAGATGGGCAGCGAGGAGCTGATGTCGCGCCTCGCTTCGACCTGGCGGGAGTACGCCGCCGGCGAGGTTTGGAACACGGAAGGCAATCTCTCGATGGGAGTGCACAGCTTCTACTCCTTCCGCGGGGCGACGGCCTACGAGCTTGAGCGCGGGGCCGCCTTCGGCGTCCGCTGCTGGGCCGACACGTTCTCTTCGGGAATGTCGAAAGTCTTTCTCTACACTCTGCACAACACCGACAATCCGCGCACGGCTGATCTTCAGACGCTCGCCGATTACGACCGCGCGGTGACGCCGGTTGCCGCGACGACGGCGGTGACGGCCTATTTCATCGACGGTCTGAAGCCTGTCGGTCCGGTCAAGTCGGTCGGCGGACGCAAGGAGGCGGTTTTTACCGGCGACGGACGCAGAGTCCATGTCGTCTGGGACGATGCGGCGACGGCGGGAAGAGCGAAGATGAACCTTTCGGCTCTTCGGCCG
>JAFVZE010000280.1 GCA_017508315.1 Kiritimatiellia bacterium
AAACGTCCCGTACGCACGAGCCAGCGCGGAGACTCTGGGATCGTCGCGAGAAGCACCATAAAAAGCGCGATCGGCAGACATTCCACTCCAAGCATGACACGCCAAACGACACGTGGATCGACATTCGGCATAAACCGCGCCACGAGATAATTCGAAACGAACGACACAAGAATTCCAAGCACGATATTGAACTGATTCATGGCCACAAGACGTCCACGGTATCTGCCGGGGGAAACCTCAACAATGTAGAGCGGAACTACTACCGAAACGCCGCCGATGGCAAGCCCGCCGATAAAGCGGAACCATCCCAGCAGGTGAGGGCCCCATCCCGCATCGAACGGCGTAAATGCGCAACCGACCGCCGAAACAAGGAAGAGAACCGCCATCAGCCAGAGCGTGGGCTTCCGCCCCCACAAGTCCGAAGGCCGCCCCGCCGTAAAAACGCCGATTACCGTACCTATCAGCGCACCGGATATGATAAGCCCATGCCAAAACGGCGAAAGGTTGAATTCGCTTTGAATGGCCTTCTCACATCCGGAGATTACGCCGGAATCGAAGCCGAAAAGAAAACCGCCAAGGGATGCTACGGCAACAATGTAGAAAAGACGTCTGTTCATATACCCCGATTTTATCACTTCTGTCATATCGCATACGCAAATGACATGTCAACTTTCTGTTGCAACCGGAACGAACAATCGAATGAAGAAAATCAAGTCGGCAACGAAAAACCGCTCCCGAAGCAAAGGAAGCGGTCGTTAACCTGTTGCCTCAAACGGCGATTCTCAGCATCCAACTGCCGAATTTAGGTTTAACAGTATGAAATCTCCATGTCACCCGATGAAGTAAGGATTATCTCCGTTTTTAGAAGTTTCAAACCGGAGATATTCCAAAAGCATGTTCCGAGCGCATCACCGCAGAAGATAACCGAAACCGTAGGATATGAGCGCGACAAGCGCGGAGATGCCGGCCATCACCAGAAAGCCGCGCCTGAACGAAGTTTCTCTCGCCACGCTCAGATAGAAATTGAAAAAGGCGATTATGCCGAGCGCGGCGAGCAGCATGACGGCAAGGGCCGCCGTTGAGTTCGAGATGAACATATACGGCGAAACCAGCAGAAGAACAGTGACGATATACGCCATCCCCGTATACAGCGCGGTCTTCAATGCGCACCCCTCTTCCGCCTCTCCAGCCCCGTTCCCGGCTTCGGCATCGGCACGCGCGGACAGAAACGCCGATGCCGCCATCGACATTGCCGCGGCCAGACCGGTTATAAGCCCGAGTTTGGCTATTTTGAAGGAATCGCCGAGCGCGAACGTGAAGCCTGCAAGCGCTCCGGTAAGTTCCACCAGCGCATCGTTCAACCCGAGGACAATCGCGCCCATATTCCTGAGCCGCTCGTCGTCGAGCATGCCGATAAGTTCGGTCTCGTGACGGTCTTCGTCTTCGGCGATGACCTTGAGCTGCGGATATGACTCAAGCAGCTCACGATAAGCGCCGGCGGCGGCGTTTTCACCGCGCTCCATCAGCTTTAAAACAAAGACGAGTCCGAACACCCGAGCGCAGAACACCGTCCAGACCACTCTGAACGCCGATGGGCGGCCCTCGCACCCGAGAATGCCGGAAATCATGCGCGCATGCGAAAGTTCATCCGCGCTTATGCGTTCAAGCAATTCGCGATTCCCGGGATTTTTCTCCATCGCGGCCAGACGCGCATATACGGCGGATTCGGTCAGTTCGTTGCGCAGCTGCGCAAGCAGAACGAAGTTCTTTTCTCTTTCGGTCATGGCGGATATTGTACCATATCTCCGATGCCCGTCCCGCCGAAAAGCCGGCAAAGCGTAATCGGTTGCTCGAATGTGCAACTGTTGTACAGTGATACCGAAGCGATTTTATCTGACGTTTTGGGCGCGCTATATGACTTGCAAAACGCGTCGGATTTCGCGTCAATGCGGATGCTTCGTCGGTTCGTGCGCGGCAGCTCGCTTCGGTCTCGTCGCGTTGCGGTCGTAACGCCTTTTGCACGTAGAC
>JAFVZE010000281.1 GCA_017508315.1 Kiritimatiellia bacterium
GGCACGGCTTAAGCATCAATAGAAAAATCCAACGCCGGTATCACTGTACAACAGTTGCACATTCGAGTAACCCATTACGCGCCGGCGGGCGGGAAGCCGGAAAGCGCATACTCGCCCGCCCAGCCCATCAAATCACAGATTCGCGAACGGATTGCAGGAAAAGCCGCCGCGCGGCGAAGACGCCCCGAAAGAGGATCTGCGCTGTCCGCCGCCGGAACCGGCACCCTGCCCGACGCCCCCGCTTCCTGGCTTCGACTTGGCGCTGAGCGAAATCCTACCGCGGGCCCTGTCGATGCCGATGACCGTGACGGAAAGCCGGTCGCCCGCCTTGACGACGCTCGCCGGATCGGAAACGAAATTATCGCTCAGCTCCGAAACGTGGATGAGCCCGTCCTGATGGACGCCGATATCGACGAACGCGCCGAAGGCGGTGACGTTGGTGACCACGCCCTCGAGTTTCATCCCTTCGCGGACGTCTTCGATCTTGGTGACGTCGTCGCGGAACTTCGGCGGCTCGAACGACTTGCGCGGATCGCGACCCGGCTTCAGGAGTTCGGCGACGATATCCTTCAAAGTCGGCTCGCCGATGCCCGGCGCGATGTACCGTCTGATGTCGATCTTCTTCGCCGCCGCCGCGTTGCCCACCAGTTCTCCCACCGAAACACCGACATCGGCGGCCATCCGCTCCACGAGCGCGTAGCGCTCGGGATGCACCGCCGAGGAATCGAGCGGATTGGCGGCGCCTCGGATGCGCAGAAAGCCCGCACACTGCTCGAAAGCCTTGTCGCCGAGACCCTTGACCTTGCGCAGATCCTCGCGGCTGGAGAACTTTCCGTTCTCGTTGCGCCATTCGACTATCGACTTCGCAAGCGCCGCGCCCACACCGGACACGCGCTCCAGGAGCGGGGCGGAAGCGGTGTTGAGTTCGACTCCGACTCCGTTCACGCACGAAACGACGACTTCGTCGAGCTTCGCCCCGAGAAGCGGCTGATGCACATCATGCTGGTACTGCCCCACGCCGATCGCCTTGGGGTCGATCTTCACGAGTTCGGCGAGCGGATCCTGAAGCCGCCGGCCGATCGAGATCGCGCCGCGGACGGTAAGATCGAGATCGGGGAATTCCTTGCGGGCGATTTCGCTCGCCGAATAGACGGAAGCGCCCGACTCGCTCACCGAAACGACGATTATGTCGGTGCGCCCGATTTCCTTCAGAGTCCTGCGCACGAACGCCTCGGTTTCGCGCCCTGCCGTTCCGTTGCCCACGGCGATCGCCTCGGGGCGGTACTTCGCGGCGATAACCTTGATCGCGGCGGCGGCCTCTTCCGGTTTCTGCATCGGAAAGATGACGGTTTTGCCGAGATATTTGCCGGTCGAATCCATCATCGCCACCTTGCACCCGGTGCGGATCCCCGGGTCGATGGCGAGAACGGCCTTTTCGCCGAGAGGGCTTGCCAGAAGCAGATTGCGCAGATTGTCGGCGAACACCTCGACGGCGGCGCGGTCCGATTCCATCTTCTTCTCGACCGTGACGTCGATTTCGCAGCTGGGGGCGAGCAGACGCTTGTAGGCGTCTCTCGCGGCGGTCTCGATCTCCGCCGCTCCCGCCGCGCCCTTGGCCGCGCCGGGAGACGTCTTGGCGACGATCTCCATCATCCGCTCGATGACAGGCTCGGCGTCCAATACCAGTTTGACCCACAGCACCCCTTCTTTCTGTCCGCGCCGGATGGCGAGATAGCGGTGCGAGGGGATTGTGGATATCGATTCCTCGAATTCGTAATACTGCTCGAACTTCGTCGGTTCCGTCGGCTTCGGAGAGGCGACCTCGCTTTTCACTTTCGAAGACGTCGCGAAAGCGTTGCGCACGAGCCCGCGCACATCGGCGATGTCGGCGATGCGCTCGGCGATGATGTCGCGCGCGTACTGCAGATCTTCGGCGGAGGCCTCAAACGCCTCGCCGTTCCATATCTGATCGGCGAGCGGCCCGAAGCCTTTCTCCTTGGCGACCTGCGCCCGCGTGCGGCGCTTGGGTTTGTAGGGCTGATAGAGGTCTTCCAGCGCCGTCTTGACGTAGCAGCCTTCGATTTTTCCCCGCAGCTCGTCGGTGAGTTTACCCTGCTCGTCGATCGATTTCAAAATGGTCTGCTTGCGATCCTCAAGTTCCCTGTAATACCCGAGACGGTCCTGGATCTTGCCGATCTGCACCTCGTCGAGATTGCCGTGCGCCTCCTTGCGGTAGCGGGCGATGAAGGGTACCGTGTTGCCGTCCGCGAGCAGTTTCTCCACCGCCATAACCGAAGCGGCGGAAACCCCGACTTCGCCCGTCACCCGGGCGAGAATTTCCGTACTGGCCATCTTATTCAGTCAATTCCTTTTTTCAGCGGACTTCCTGCAGCACATGGAACGTGCCCGACGAACGCATCGGACGCACGGTCGGTCCGAAAGCCTTCATGTGCGGCGCGTCGAGGTGCGCTTTGAGCGCCTCGATCGAATCCCACTTCTCGATCATCCAGAGCGTGCGCTCGCCGAAGCGCATCGGTTTTTCCCAGTCGGTATCGGCATCCTTCAGAAGCGTATACATCTGACAGCCGTTTTCGGCGCGGACGGCCGGAACGACGGAAAGCGTCCTGGAGACGTAGTCGGAAACGTCGGCGTCGGGCTTGAGGTCGAAGCGGCACAGGACATAGACGCCGTCTTTCTCCGCCGCCGGAGCCGGCACCGCCGCGACGCGTCTGCGCAGTTTGGCGTTCTCCTCACGAAGAGAGAAAATCATCATCGCCATGGTGCCGACGACAACGATCGTCACGATCGAACGGAAAATCTGAAGTACGGTTCTTTTCATTTCAAACGCTCCTTGTGCCTTTACGCGCGGATCTTATCCGCCGATGCGGCCGCTTCCGCGGCAAGACGCTCTATCCGGTCCCAGTCGCCCGCGGCGAGCGCGTCCTTGGGGACTATCCAGGTGCCGCCGCAGCACAGCACCTCGGGCACCGCGAGATAATCGGCGAGATTGGCGGGATTCACGCCGCCGGTGGGCATGAACTTGACGCCGGTAAAGCGGAACGCTCCGAGAAGGTTGCTTATCATCTTCACGCCGCCGGCGGCCTCGGCGGGGAAAAACTTCACCATCGGACAGCCGGCGGTAAGCGCCTGACTGAGTTCGCTCGCCGTCGCGACGCCCGGGCAGAACGGCATGAGCATATTCTTCGCCTCTTCGACGATCGCCGGGTCGAACCCGGGCGCCACGCAGAACGCCGCGCCGGCCTTCTTGGCTGCGCGAAGCTGCTCGACCGTGAGGATAGTTCCCGCCCCGACGATCGCCCCGGGCACTTCCGCGCAGATTGCGGCGATAGCGTCGGCCGCCGCTTCGGTGCGGAACGTGACTTCCAGAACCGGCAATCCGCCGCGCACCAGCGCCCTGGCGAGCGGAACGGCCTGTTCAGCCTTTTCGATGACGATTACCGGAATGACCCTGCTCTTGCTTAAAATTTCAACCGTGTTCATTTTGAACTCCTTAGCTCTCTTTCGGTTACCTGTCCACGCGCGCGCCGCCGCCGCCGGCGAGTTTCTCCACGTCCGCCTTCGTGGCCATCGACGTATCGCCGGGAGTCGTCATCGCGAGCGCGCCGTGCGCCGCGCCGTAGTTGACGGCTTTCTCCGCGTCGTCGAACGTCATAAGCCCGTAGATGAGACCCGAAGCGAACGAGTCGCCGCCGCCGACGCGGTCGTAGATCTCAAGTCCGGGGCGCTCCGTCGAGCGGTGCAGCTCGCCTCTGTACCAGCAGATAGCGCTCCAGTCGTTGACCGTCGCGGACTTGACCGAACGCAAAGTGGTTGCGACCGCCTTGAAGTTGGGATAGATGGAAATCGCCTTTTCGATCATCTTGCGGAAACCCTCGATCGGAAGCGTCGTGAGATTGGCGTCCACGCCCTCGACTTCAATACCGAGCGCGGCGGTGAAATCCTCCTCGTTGCCGATCATCACGTCTACATATCCGGCGATTTCACGGTTCACTTCCTGCGCCTTGGCCTGACCGCCGATCGACTTCCAGAGGCTGGCGCGGTAGTTGAGATCGTAGCTCGTGACCGTACCGTGCTTTTTGGCCGCCTTGAGCGCCTCGATCGCGACTTCCGCCGTAGAAGCCGAAAGCGCGGCGAAAATGCCTCCGGTATGGAACCACCGCACGCCCTCTTCGCCGAAGAGTTTCTCCCAGTCGATCATGCCGGGTTTGAGCTGGCTGACCGCCGTGAGCCCGCGGTCGGCGCAGCTGACCGCGCCGCGGCACCCGTAGCCTCGCTCGACGAAATTGAGACCGTTGCGCACTTCGCGTCCGATGCCGTCGAACTTCTCCCACCGGACGTGGGAAACATCAACCCCGCCCTGAAGCATGAAATCCTCGACGAGCCGCCCGACGGGATTGTCGGCGAACGCGGTGACCGCCGTCGTCTTCAGCCCGAAACAGCGCCTGAGCCCGCGCACCACATTGTATTCGCCGCCGCCCTCCCAGGCGCGGAACGAGCGCGCGGTGTGGATGCGTCCGTCGCCCGGATCGAGCCGGAGCATGATTTCCCCGAGAGAAGCGGCGTCCCACTTCGCCTCGCCCGGCTTTTTAAGTTTCAATCCTTCCATTTTTCCTCCTATTTACAGCGTTACGCCGTCTTTGAAAATCGCTATCTCTCGCGCGCCGAAACGTTCGTTCGCCGCGCTCTCGCCGCTTGCCACGGCGATGACCTTCGCGGCGAACGCCTCCGTATCAGGGTTCGACATCGCGTTCCAGTCGATCCAGTGGGGTTTGTTTTTCGCGAGCGTGTCGTTCGTCGAGATCTTCATCGTCGGCACGACGGTCCCGAACGGAGTCCCGCGTCCGGTGGTGAAAAGAACGATGTGGCAGCCGCTGGCGGCGAGCACCGTCGCGGCGACAAGATCGTTGCCCGGACCGGTCAGAAGCGAAAGTCCGCGCTCCTTCACGCGCTCGGCGTAACCGAGCACGTCCACCACCTTCGACGATCCGCCCTTCTGCACGCAGCCGAGCGACTTGTCTTCAAGCGTGGTGATGCCGCCGGCCTTGTTGCCGGGCGAGGGGTTCTCGTAGCAGACCTGGTTGTGGCTTTCGTAGTAGCGTTTGAAATCGTTGATCATCGAAACGCACTTGTCGAACGTCTCGCGGTCCTTGCAGCGGTTCATGAGCAAGGTCTCGGCGCCGAACATCTCCGGCACTTCCGTAAGCACGCTCGATCCGCCGCGCTCGACGAGCCAGTCGGAAAAGCGCCCCACGAGCGGATTGGCGGTAAGCCCGGAGAAGCCGTCGCTGCCGCCGCACTTGAGCCCGACGACCAGTTCGGAAACCGGCACCTCGACGCGCTCGTTGACGCGCTCGGCCTCCAGCTCGCGGATGAGTTCGAGCCCGCGCCCGTATTCGTCGCCGGGATCCTGCGCCAGCAGAAAGCGGATATTGAGATTGGAGACGTCGCCCAGCCGCCTGCGGAAGCTTTCAAGCGTGTTGTTCTCGCACCCGAGCCCCACGACCAGCACCCCGCCCGCGTTGGGATGGCGGCAGAGCGCGGCGAGAAGGTTCGCGGTCATCTCGTGGTCGTCGCCGAGCTGGCTGCAGCCGTAGGGATGGGTCAGCGCGATGCCGCCGCACGCGGCGGCGAGACGGTCGGCGAGATTGTTGACGCATCCGACCGTCGGCACCACCCAGATCTCGTTGCGGACGCCGACGCGCCCGTCCTTGCGGCGGTAGCCTTTGAACACCGGAACGGCGGCGGCGGATTTCCGCGGAGCGGCGGCCGCCGGCTCCGGCCTGTATTCGTATTCGAGACAGTCGCCGAGATTCGTCGCGACATTGTGGACATGAACATGGTCTCCGACGGCGATATCGGCCGTGGCGTGCCCGATGGGCATACCGTACTTGATCACGTTCTCACCGGTCCTTATCGGCTTTATCGCATATTTGTGCCCGTCTTCACGGACTTCCACATTGTCAATCGGATTGATGATCATTCGGTTATATAATCCTTTTTGCGTGCGCACAGAACTTACGGACAGTATTTTTCGGCGGCGTCGGCGAGGCGCTTGAGCGTGCGCTCCCTGCCGAGAAGCTGAAGCATCTCGAAAAGACCCGGCCCTTCCGTGCGGCCTGAAACGGCGACGCGGATCGGATGAACCCACGGTCCCATGCCGTTGCCCTGCGAAAGCTCCTTAACCGTGTTTTCGAGATTTTCGCACTTCCAGGCCTCAACTTTCGAGAAGCGCTCGACAAGATCGAGAAGCGTGGCCTTCACGCCTTCCCTGGCAAGCCGCTTTTCCACCGCCTTGGGATCGAATTCGTATTCCTCGGTGAAGAAATAGCGGCAGTTGCCCGGCATATCGCCGAGGAACTTCGTGCGGACCTGCAGCTGATCGACGAGATAGTCGAGATCGACGCCGTCGGTCTTCAGGCCTTCCGCTTCCACGCTCTTGACGAGAGCGGCCTTGAATTCAGCCTTGGGCAGACGCTTTACGTATTCGCCGTTCATCCACTGCAGCTTTTTCATGTCGAATTTCGCGGCGGTGACGTGAACCTTCCCGAGATCGAAAAGCGAAACCATCTCCTCTCTCGAGAGCACCTCGCGATCGTCGCCGGGATTCCAGCCGAGCAGCAGGAGGTAGTTGAAAAGCGCCTCCGGCAGATACCCGGCGTCGCGGAATTCGCCCACGAACGCCGCGCCGTCGCGCTTCGAATAGGGCTTGCCCTGCGCGTTTACGATCATCGAAAGATGCCCGTACCGCGGAACCGGGGCGCCCAGCGCCTTGAAAATGCAGATGTGCTTGAAGGTGTTTTCGACATGATCGTCGCCGCGGATGATGTGCGTCACCTTCTGGTCGATGTCGTCGACGACGTTGGCGATATGGAAGATGGGCGAACCGTCGCTGCGGACGATGGCGAAGTCCTGAACGTCCTCGGCCTTTTTCGCCATGCGTCCCTTGACGATGTCGTCGAATTCTATGACGCCTTCTTTGGGCATCCTGAACATCACGACCTCGCCGGTCCTGCCGTCGCGGGAAGTGCGCTCGCACCTGTAGGCGTGACCGCTCTGCAGAAGTTTCTCCACCGCCTCCATGTGGCGTGGCTTGTTCTTCGTCTGGTAGAACGCCTCTTCGTCGTAATCGAGCCCGAGCCATTCCATGCACTCCATGAGCGCCTGGATCGCCTCGGGCGTGGAGCGCTCGAGATCCGTATCCTCGACGCGCAGGAGGAACCTGCCGCCGGTGTGGCGGGCGTAAAGCCAGTTGTAGATGGCGGCGCGGATGTTGCCGATATGAACCTTGCCCGTCGGCGACGGGGCAAACCTTACTCTTATTTCTTCTGCCATGGTCGTGATATTATACCATTTAACGGGGGTAAGCGAACGACATCGTCTTTTCCGGCACCCTTATCCCACTTTTTTTGGGGTGATTTATCCCAGTTTTCAAAAAAGCCCAATAAAACCCTATGAAAATTTATTTTCACACCCCTTCTTTTTCGTCGTAGACTTTTTCATCTGAAGGCGCTTTTCAACACGAAGAACATCTGCGCGGAATCGGACTTTTCAGTCTTACGCGGACGAC
>JAFVZE010000282.1 GCA_017508315.1 Kiritimatiellia bacterium
CAACGTCCCCGAATCCGAAAACGTCACGTCCGTCTCCAGAATGCCGTCCGGCAGGCACAGGCTCAAGAGACCGGATCCCGACACTTCAAGCGTCGAATCCGGCGCGGAAACCGTCACCGGCAGCTCAAAGACCAGCGAATCGGCGGCCGACGCGATATTGATGCGCGTAAGACTCTGCGTAACCGTCAGGGACGAACCGGAAACGAAATTCGCGCCGACGCTCGTGACGGACGGCACCGCGAACGGCGACACGCCGGAGGCGACGCAGAGCCGGGCTCCGTTCTTGAGCGTCACCGACGGGGCCAAATGAGCCGCGTCGACCGCCGGTTGCGTGACGAGCGTGCGACTTCCATATTCCATCTTCCCGGCATAACTCTGCGCAAACGTCATTTCCGAGCCGTCCAGAACAAGCGCCGAGGCGTTGAGCCGCGCATCCAGCGAATTTTCAAGATGGAGCGCCGCCGGATTGCAGACCGAAACGGAGACGCCGCGCAGATCGTTGCTCGCGTTCATGAGCCAAACTTCAAGCTCGCCGGTCAATTTCCAGTCGGTTACGCCGTCCTCGGCGGCGATGAAAGTCTTGCAGTAATTCGGCCAGCTGTAATCCATTCCGAAATACAGCTCCGCTCTGCCCGAGGCCGCGAGGTTTGTCCAGGTCTGATCGGCGCCAAGCGTCAATCTTGGAATGAAGCTGCCCGAGGCAAAACCTATTTTCCGCGAAGATTCGAACTTAAGACCGTTGCCTCCGAGTGAAAATACGCCCGTGCCGCCTTCAAAGTAATTCGCCCCCTCTCCGGCCACGCGCAGACCTGACATGGAAAAATTCGCGTCGATACGGGTATTGCTTTCCGGCAGAAGCACCCTGCCCACGGCGCCGGGCTGCCATTGAACGGCATTCCCGTCGGCATTCTTCCAAGGTGACGTCGGTCCGAACCAACCGGATTCTCGGGTCAGCACAACCGCATCTTCCGAATCCTGATAAACGACCGACGCGGCGTCTTTCTTTTCAAACTTCTCCGTTCCCGGCTCGGCATCCAGAAGCAGCGAGCCTTCTTCAAGGTAAAGTTTTCCGGCGATCGATGAAAGCGGCAGCGCGCCTACATATGAAGACTGTCCGTCCGGAACGCGAAACACGAGATTGCTGAGCGTAACCTCCGAAAAGCCCTCCGCTCCCTCGACGGCGATCTTTCGGCCGAGCGATTGCGCCGTCGTATAGACGCAATCCGCGATCAGACGCGGCGACGTGCCGGTCGACAGAACACTCGATCCTTCCGCCTTGACGAGCCGGACGGGAGATGTCGCGTCGACAAGCCGGACTTTGGTCGGGACCGCGCTCACATCAAGCGTCGCTCCGGCCGCGAAATTGTGGAGCGAAAAGCCGTCGGTTCCGTCGGTCCGTCCCTTCAGCCGAAGACGAGCCCCGCTTTCGGCCCGCCAGCTCACGCGCCCGTCCGGATGATCCGCGTAATCCGCGGCCCGCGACGCCACATTCAAAGTAAATTCGCCTTTCAGCGTCACTTCGGCCGAACCCTCGCCGGAAAACGGATATTTGGCCTGTGAATAACTGCCCGTCAGAAAATCGAAAACCGCGTCGCCGAAAACGAACTCCGCGCTTCCGCCAGTGCATCTGATGCCGCCGTAAGTCTGAAAAACACCGCCGTTGACAATTTCGAAAACTCCCCGTCCGCCGTTTGCGGAACTCACGTTGAAAGCGTCGAACCCGTGCAGAAACTTCCCGCCGTTCAGAAGCAGCTTCGATTCGAAGGCCGACCCGCCGCCTACGGAGACGAACTGGTTGCCGCCGGGGCTGCACAGCTCAAGCACGCCGTTGTCTGCGACCTCGAAGCAGGCGTTTTCCGTCTGCGCCTGATTGATATTGAACCTACTCTCATTGGTCAGCACCCGCCACGCGGCGTCGGCGACCGTCAGATGCCCGCCTTTGACATATGTCGTGCCGCTGAGATCGAAGTTCTTCGCCCTGACGGTGATATCGCCGGTGAGCATGGTCGTTTTCTTAAGACTGGCGCCGCCGGTAAAGACTCCTTTGACGCCGGGCTCCGCCGCCAGCGTCACTTCGCCGTTCGCCGTCAGTCTGGCCGCGACCTCCGCATCGGCGTAAAATCGGACGGTATTGCCGCCTTCAAGCGTCACCGAACAGTCCTCCGTAAGACCTCCGCCGCGTATTTCAAGTTCTTCACCGGCAGGGACCGTTATCTGCTCCGTTTCCGGTTTCGAATCGGTGATGACGACATTGGCGAAGAGCGCCGCCGACGGCAACAGCGCAAAAACGGCCGTCATAATCCTGATGTTCATGACTGTTATTCCTTTTTTTTCATTTGTTTCAAAGTTTTCTCCCGAGCAACTTCTCATAGACGGGCATCGCCGCATCGCGCCACAGTTCATAACCGCCGTGCCGCGGATGCAACAGGTCGCCCATCATCAGATTCGGACGGAACGTCCCGTCAGGAAGAAGAAACCGTTCCGTAAAATCGTGCCATAACACCTTTTCTCCGTCGGCAAACGGCCGGATTAGCCGGTTGATTTCCGCTATCCGCCGACGGTTAGGATCGTCCGGCTTCCCTCTCGGAAATACCGGCAAGAGCAGAATCTTCGCCTGCGGCTGTCTGCGGGCGATCGCATCGAGGACAAGCCGGATGCCGCGCGCCGTATCTTCCGGCGTATCGGCACCGTTGTTGGTGCCGATCATAAGCTGGACGATTTTGGCGCGGTAGCCGTCAAGCTCACCGTTTTCTATCCGCCACAGCACATTCTCGACATGATCACCTCCATACCCAAGATTCAAAAGGGAAAGTTTCTTGCGCATACCGTCGAAAACGTCGCGACCGCAGCACCAGTAGGCGAAATCCTCCCAGAAGTGGGTTATGGAATCGCCGATCATCACCACATCGTATTCTCGGGGACCGGCGGCGATTTCATTCTGCTTCTCCTCAAGCCGGTTCAGCCACCACCATTTGCCGCGCGTTCCGGAAACGTCCACGCGGGCGGTCGGAATGCAGGTCCGCGGTAAAGCGCAGGTTTTCACTTTCGTTTCAGGAGCGCCGCGCCAACGGACGCTCCGCCCGTCCGCGAGCCGCGCTATTTCGCGGTTGACGGTTTCCCGCCGGGCATAATCTACAAACGGCCGGAGAAAGACGACGGCATCAGGCAGACGCTCGCGGATGCCGTCGACGACCGCCCGCACGGCGCAGATAACCTCGATAGGAGAAACGCCGTCATCGGCCGAAAGTCCGACCTCCACGGTTTTCGCCCCGGATTTTTCGAGGAATCCGCCGGAAATACGCCACAACGCGTGTTCCGGCGCCACGTTCACGATTTCCGCGCGACCATCACCCGACAGCGCTATCGGATCCACTCCG
>JAFVZE010000283.1 GCA_017508315.1 Kiritimatiellia bacterium
CAACGCCGTCCGTGGCGTGGCCCGCGGCGTTCGAGGCTCCGGTCGGAAAGATAGTTTCGTCGGTCGCTTTGCCGACGGAGGAGGCTTTCCTTGCCGATCAGGGAAAATACATAGGTCCGGCAAAGGTGACGATCGCAGGCACGGGATGCGGGGCGGCGGCAATTGCGCTTTTTGACAAGGATACGCGAAAGATCACCGGCGTCCGCGTCGTTTCTCCGGGAACAGGCTATGACGAAACGACGACGGCGACGATTGAATCGCCCGACCGTTCGTCTGTCTACGTCTGCGCCGTGTCGCTTGCCGATGCGTCGGTGACGGGCGCTGGGTTTGTGAAGCGCGGAGCGGGCGCGTACACCTTCGAGAAAGCGAATACATACAAGGGCACGACGGCCGTCGAAGAAGGTACACTCGTCTTTGCGCACGAGAAATCCCTGCCCGAAGATTCCGGGCTTTCGATATCCGGCGGCGCGACAGCCGATTTCAACGGACGCGCCGTTACGGTGCCGACGCTTTCGGGCGGAAACGGAACGGTGACGGATCTCGCGTCGCTCACGGTCACGGATGCGCTGTCGCTGACGATGGCGTCGAACGCGACTCTTAAAGTGGATGCGCAGCTCACGTTGGCGGATGGAGCGGTGCTTACACTGCCGGGTTCGCTCTCCGATCTTTCGGAGAACAGATCCAATATCCTTTTACAGGCGACGGGAGGAATCGTCTGCGCCGGACGCGTAGAGCTTCCGAGTCTGCCGTCTCCGTGGAAGGTGGAAATCCGCGCCAAAGATATCTATGTGCGCAGGGTTAATGGAACGGTGATGATCCTGCGGTGATGTCGCGTGGTTTCTGACGAGAAAGGCTGGAATAATATGCGGAGTCTGATCTTTACATTGGCAATGGTCGCCGGTGCCGCCGCAAGCGCATTTGCGGCGGCGGGGATGGGATATGTTGTCGAGGTGGACGGACGCCCCGTCGACGTGCTTGAGATCCCCAAGCCCGTTCATCATGTGAACGTGCTGAAGGAGAACGCCCAGCCGTATGCCTATGCGCAGTTCGATACCGACAAGGAGGTGACGGTGCGTGTGCGCACAGGCGTTGATATCGTCAATGAGCAGACGCTTTTCCTCCCGCTTTCTGCAGGAGTGAAACCGCTTCGGCGCGGTCCCCACGAGGTGGTGTTCCGCATGAAACCGGGAATGCGGCTCGTTTTTGAGCCTCAGGGACGTCTGCGTGCGCTCGTCATAGCGGCGAACAGGCCGGAGACAGACATCCCGAACCGCAACGATCCGAACGTCGTTTGGGTCGGCCCGGGGCGGCACCGGCGCAATATCAGACTGACGAGCGGGCAGACGCTCTATCTCGCGCCGGGCGCGATCGTGGAGGGGAATCTCCTTGCCGTCGGCACGAACATGGTCATTCGCGGACGCGGACGCTTCGACGGCAGCTGTTGGGGCCATTACAAGGGGCCGGGCTGGAACATGGTGCGGGTCATGGGGCGCAATATCGTCGTCCGCGATATCGTTTTCGTAAGCGCATGGTCGTGGAATCTCGTCATTGACAAAGCGGAGAACGTCACGGTGGACAATGTGAAGATTCTTGGCGGGCACGTGCTGAATGACGACGGCATCGATATCTGCCATTCGCGGAATGTCGTCGTGCGCGATTCTTTCATTCGTGCGCAGGACGATTGCATCGCGGTGAAGTATTCGGGTGAGAATCTCCTTGCGGAGCGATGCGTTCTCTGGACCGACGCCGCGTGTGCCGTACGTATCGGTTTCGAGTGCGTGAAGGGCAAATCGTTCAGCCGCATAGCCTTTCGCGATATCGATGTAGCCCATCTTTCCGTCGTGAGACGTCCCACATCGGCCTTCTGGTCGAATTGCGCGGTTTACGTGGAACCCGGAAACGAAACGACGATGTCGGACATTCTGTTTGACCGTATCCGCTTCGACGCGCCCGAGCGCGGAGATATTCTGCTGAAGGTGCTGACCGTCAAAGTCAAGATGGAAAAGTACGAAAAGCACGAAAAGACGGGACGCTTGGACGGGCTCACGTTTCGCGACATCGCGATCCGCAATCCTCCGCCGGATTCGATGTATGTGCATATCGAGCAGTTTCCGGGGGAACCCCTCATTGAAAACATCGTCTTTGAGAATGTCGCGCCGCACGGGCCGCATACGCTTGTGAATGCGAAAGGACCCGTCATGAGAGACAAAGAGAAGGGAGTGTTCAAATGAAGAGAAGAACGTTTTTGACCGGTGCGCTTCTTGCCGCTACCGCTCCGGTGCCGACGGTGTCCGCCGCGCCTGCGCCCGCCAAGAATGGCACGGGTACACAGGCCGACGAGAAGGGGATATTGGCGCTGAATCCGCCGGAGACGGTGCTGCCGATTCTGCAGAACATGCGCCTTCCGGCAATTCGCGTAAACAAAAAAGGACATCCGATCCCGCAGGAGCCGCCGTTGACGCTGTTGCATTTCGCCGATATCCACAATGACGCGGTCAACCTCAGGCGTGTGATGGCGTTTTACAACCATTATCGCCGTTATTTCGACGACGCGCTCGTGACCGGCGATATCGCCGGCGGAACCTGGAGAGAATATTCGCCGGAGATGGACGCGGCGGAAGGTTTCTCCAAAGTTCTCAAGACGCTCGGCAACCACGATAATTTCCGTTGGAATCCGTCAACGCTGTGGGCTCCAGCCAAAGCGTGTTATGAACGATATTTCAAAGGTATAGAGAGTTGGGGCGTTGTGCAGCCGGGCGGAAGCAATCCTGACGGACTCTGCTACTGGTACAAGGATTATCCGAAAAGCCGTGTCCGTCTCGTCGGCCTCGACTGCATGCATTACGATGCGGCCCAGAACAGCTGGTTTGCCGCAGTCTTGGCCGATGCGCGCGGCAAAGGGCTTGCGGTCGTCGCGGCGCAGCATTATCCGCCGATGGGGAAAAAGGATGTCACCGGATTTCCGGGATGCGCGTTCGACAGCCTTCAGCGCGAAAGTCTCGGCGCGGGGCTGCCGAAGGCGGTGAAGGAGGTGGATCTCTTTCAGAAGGCGGGCGGCGAATTCGTCTGTTGGCTCGGTGGGCACACGCATACGGATTTCTGCGGAACGGTCAACGGCACCGGACAGATGTTCATCTGCGTCGGGATCGCGAAGAATATGGAGCTTTGGTGCGATTCCCGTCGCGTGACGGGGGAAAAGAGCCAGGATCTCTTCAACGCCGTATCGATCGACACTTGTCGCCGTTATGTGCGGGTCCTGCGCATCGGCGCGGAGTGGAATCGTTTTCTCCAGCATCGCGTGACGATGTGTCTCGACTACGAAAACCGGGTTCAGCTGACCTGATCGAAGACGGAACCATAAAATGAAATCCATCCTTTTTCTGGTTATGACAGCCGGTGCCGGAGTTGTCGGCGCGATAGAACCGTGGCGTACGCC
>JAFVZE010000284.1 GCA_017508315.1 Kiritimatiellia bacterium
GACGTGAAAAACGTGCTCAAGAAATGGCGTGTCGCGGTGTACGAGGACGGCAGATCGTCCGGGAAAGTGGATTTGAAGCGTTTCGACCTTGTTCGGGAAACGATGTTCGAAAATGTCCGCGACTGGATTTTGACACCATCGGGTCTTTCGCTTAAGGCGGAAAGCGGTCGGCTGGCGTGGTGGATGTTTTCGGCGGGTACGCTCCGCAGAGGGCACTATACCTTGCGGCACTCCCCGGGCGCGAAAGGTACGTTCGGCGGAACGCGGCTTTCGCCGGACGGAGTGACGAGGGTGGAGGCGCGGGACTTCGGCGAGAAGAAACTTGTTCTCTGCGCCGAATCGCCGGTTGTGCTGCATTCGCTGGAATTCGACGGCGAAGGTGATTACAAGGCGGTCGACGTGGAGCTGGCGATGGATACGTCGTACGGACGCACCGATTACCGCAAGGTGATTTCTTTTTTCGGAAGCGAGGCTGCGCTCGGCGCGAAGAAGGGAGCAGTGGCGACGCGCAGGGTGGTGCGCAGGGTGGCTTTGCCCGGATGCGGCGGTAAGGTGATCGCGCAGGCGGATGTGAAGGCTCCGCACCAGCTGGGGGCGTCGGTGAAGATGTGGCTTTCGACGGACGGAAAGATGCCGGTGGCGGAAACGGCGAGCGACCGGACGAAACCGGCGGCGCAGAAACTTTCGCTCGAACATGCGTTTGCCGGAGGGACGGAGGCGGTGTATCTTGTCTTCGATCTCAAGGTGTCGTGCGGAATCGACCTTGGCGACACCGTCGCCGCGCAGGTTTCCGCCTGTGATTTCAAGTTCCGTCCGGCGCATCCGTGAGGTCGGTTTTGTGCCGGCGTAACAGAAAATCGCGGGGACACACCCCTAACTGCTTCCTTTGTGGCTGATATTTTTAAGCGTAGCGGCACAGAGATTAAAAAATGCTCTCGTATTTCATAATAGCGTAAAAAGTTAGGGGGGGGGGTAATTTATTGCAAATAGCGCAAATTTCCGGATTGACGAAAAACATCAGGATATGATAATATTCAGTTGAAGCGGAGGTAGGTATTCATTCCGCCTGTTGAGATGGTAATGAAAACAAGGAGTTAAATATGGTGAGCTTCAGCAGTTGCAGTCGGTTGAAATTTGCGCTTGTATGCGGATGTCTGGCCGCAAGCGGAATCGCTTTCGCCAAGACGTGCGTCTGGACCGGCGGTGCCGGTACGGCGGATTGGGCTGCCGCCGGAAACTGGGATCAGTTGCCGGCGCTGGGGGATACCGTGGTATTTCAGCCCTCAGGCAGTCTGACGGTGGATTGCCCGACATCAAGCCAGACATGGACTACAAAAGTCAGACCTGCTACGATGCGCTTTTTGAGCGGAGAAGTGACGGTAAATATCGCCGGTTACGAATTCTCCATGCAATCGACTTCCAATGAAATATATGTCGCGAGCAATGCAAAGGCCGTTATAGTTTTGAATTCGAGTTTCAGGGTGTGGGAGAACGGCTATAAATTCTACAAGACCGGAGGTGGTGAACTTGTTTTCAGGTGTCCGCAAGGCGAGACGAGATCGTTAGATAATATTTCAGATTCGGGCTATTACAAAAGCCGTGAACTGTTTTCAATCGGAGAGGGCACGCTTACTCTTGATGCCAACGGTGGACGCGTCGATTTCTATAGCACGAACGTTGTAGTCTCTTCGGGCGCAAAGCTGGTGTTTAACGGCGACTGCCGCATGCATACGAGAACGCTTCTTGATCTCGGGATTAATTCCAGATTTGAAATGACCGATTCAAGCTACGTGAATCTTTCGGATGTAAAGGGGGCAGGTTTCATCTATGCGAATCAAGGCACTAAATCATCAAGAATCATTTATTACAAAAACGAGTCTGATGTGCCTTGTTTTACCGGAAAGTTCGGCGGGAATCTGATTCTTGATTTTGATTCAGGGTTGAAAACACGCGCTGCGGCATCCGATTTTACGGTGCAAAGCGGCGATCAGCTCTCGGAGGTGGCCGCAGTGAGGTCTTTTAACCGGTTCTTCCGCTACGCTCCGGGCATCGGCGAGTTCACTGTCGGTGCATTTGACGGATATTCCGCGGGTGCGACAAATTATCTTCAGGATACGGAAGGAAATCCCGTGACCGTGAGAGCCGGACTTAAGAATTCATGGTCGCTGTCATTTGCCGGTCCCGGAGATCTGTGGATTACGCAAGCTTCCAGTCAAAATCTCTCAGGCTCGCGCTTCAGCATGACCGGATGGCTCGGCGCTGCGTCGGGTGGCGTTCTGACTCTTGGCGGCGATAACTGCGATGATTTTGATCTTACTAAGGCCACTGGTACGCTGAAGGGTATTCGCGCGGAAAGCGGCGGAAGGGTAAACTTCAGCTATAGTACATTCGCCAACATAGAACTGCCGGTGAGAGGGTCCGGGAATATATATTACGTGTCTCCGGCCGGAGCCAAGTTCACGGATCTTGAACTTGACGGCGCGACCGAACTTTGGCTCGGCGGAAAATCCGAACTTGCCGGCGGCGACGTCTCGGTTCAGCAGCTCAATACGCAAGGAGGCAGGACAACCGTGATGCGCATTTCCGGCGGACGCGTGCACAACGGCGAGAGCATCGGCGAAAGGGAGACCGACACGGACGTGAAATCCCCGGACGGCGTACGCACGGTAGGCACGCACGGCACTTCAAGCTTCGAGGTGACGGGCGGCGATTACTGGTGGGCGAACGGTAACTCCACCGCGGACATTTTTCTTCGCGGTGGAGTGTTTCATCCCGCAAGCGGGGCCATCCGCAACATGACGGCAGGGCTGATCGACGCGGACGCCTCGCCGAGGCAGATCGTGTTCGACGGCGGCAAGGCGGAGCTTTACGCGAAGTCCGGCAGCACCTTCGAGTTTCTGAAGTACGGCAACACCCACGATAACGCGAACTACATAGCCACGTACGTTACGGACAAAGGCGGGCGCATAGCGGTCAGAAAACCCAACGGGCAGACGAGTAATTTCACTTTCTGGTTCACCAACTCTTTTGCGACGTGCACGAATACCGTCAAAAGCGGCGCGCTGGTTTTCTCCGGCTGGGGAGACTTCGTTTTCGGCGCGCCGATGAAACTGAACGGTCCGGTGGAGTTCCGCGACGGAACGGCGATTATCGGCGCTGCGCAACTTGCCGCAACCGGCGATACGCAAGCCGCACCGTTCGGTTCGGGAGATCTGCGGTTGCGCAACGCCCGCGTTTTCTGCGACGAGCGCTCGGGGCGGGGGCATGGAATTTCCACGGTGCCGCTTGTAACCGGAAGCGGCAGCGCGCTTGTCTACGAGGGCGCCTGTGAAGTGGCGGCTCGGCATGACAACAACACTCAGGCAAAAGCCGTTGCCGTCAACGCAATCCGTCGTGCCGGTCCCGGTTCCGCTCTGTATCTGCGCGACGGCCGTGGCACGGCTTCGCTGATGCCCAGAATCGGCGAGGGGGAGTTTTCCACGGTGAAAGTCGCCGAGGCTCCGGAAGTTGACGCGGCGACAGGGCTGCTCAAAGAGCCGGTCATCCTCGCTAATATGGCGGGTGAATGGTTGTCGACGTACGACGTTGAAAAAGGTTTTGTTCCGCACGATGCCGTATATGGTGGGAGTTATGCGTCGGATATCGCAGGTGCCGAAGGTAAGGTCCTCTCCGCCGCGAACAGTGCGGCACTTGAGCTCAACGCCGGCGAGACGCTGCATGTCGCGGCCGTAAGAATGGGAAATTTCGCCAAGTTGACCCTCTATGACAATGCAACGCTGCGTATCGGCAACGGAACCGATCCGGCGATGTTGCTCACGAGCGTCTGTGGGAAGTTTCTCGGGACGAACGGCACGATCGATTTCGGCGGCAGCGAAGGCATCGTCAGCTGCAACAACTGTACCGGCACCGGTGAGGGCAACAATTCAATCGCATGTAAAATCGCGGGTTCGGGCGGCGTGACGTTCGTTGCCGATCCGGACATGGACAGAGACCACCGCATCGAACTGCACGGCAGCAGCACTTACACCGGCGGCACTCGCATCAGCGCCGTTCGCGTGGGCGCAAGGTCTGAAAAATGTTTCTCGTCGGGCGATGTGCATATTCTCGGCGGCGAAGCGTCGGGAGGGGCGGTCGTATTCAGGAAGGATGCGACCTGGGCCAACGACTTCCGTATCGCCGGTCACGGATATCACGATTTTTCGGAAAATTCAAGCTTGGGTGCATTGGAATTCAAGGCAAATGCCGTTCTTTCGGGCAACGTCGAACTCGTTGA
>JAFVZE010000285.1 GCA_017508315.1 Kiritimatiellia bacterium
ATGGAGATTCTGCTGCTCAAATGAAATCTGCTTCCATTACGGCGGCATGGGCATCTGGCGCCGCGGAAACGGGATTTGCACGGCGGATATGCTATAATAACTCGCAAGACCGAATCTTGTAAGAGATTATAAAGGAAAGAAGGATGAAGATGATTTCAACCGACGGTAAAACGGGGATGAAAGCCGCGGCGGCGGCGATCGCGGCGGTCGTCGCCGTTCTTACGGCGTCTGCGCGGCGGATCGACGTTCATCCGCAGTCGTTCGATGCCGGAGGATGGGGGCTTGACGTCCAGTTCATGGATGTCATCGGTTCGCCCTGTCTCATCGCCCACGGCCGCGGCATCCGCGTGACCGACGCGACGGCGAAGGTGACGGTGCCCGAGGCCGGACGATGGCGCGTTTGGGTGCGCTCGCGCAAATGGGTGGACGGCGCGGGGCGGTTCAAGGTCGCGGTCGGCGCTCGGGAACTCGGTCGTGTCTTCGGCGCTTTGCAGAAGGAATGGGCCTGGGAGGACGGTGGCGAGCTTGAACTTCCCGCCGGCGAAAGCGAAGTCCGGCTCGTCGATCTCGACGGATTCGACGGCCGTATGGCAGGCGTGGCGCTGGTAAAGGACGGTGTCGCCCCTCAAGGTCCGCTCTCGCTCGAAGATGCCGCGATAGCCGAGACCGTCGAGGCGGATTTTGTCGTGGTCGGCGGCGGACTCCCGGGCACGTGCGCGGCGGTTGCCGCGGCGCGGCGCGGACTCAGAGTTGCGCTTCTGAACGACCGGCCTGTTCTCGGCGGCAACGCTTCGTCCGAAATCCGCGTCTGGTCCGGCGGCGAGGCGCGTTATCCGCTCGTCAAGGAACTTCGCGGCTGGTTTATGAACCGCAATCCCAACATGGCGCTTTCCGACGCGAACCGGATGCGGATCGTCGCCAATGAAAAGACGCTCACGGCGCATCTTTGCATGCGCGCGTTCGCCGCCGAAACGGAAGGCGGGCGCATAACGGCGGTCAAGGCGCTCGACTGGAAGCGCAACCGCGTGGTGCGTTTCACGGCGCCGCTTTTCTGCGATGCGACCGGCGACGGCTGGGTCGGGTACTGGGCGAAGGCCGATTACCGGATGGGACGGGAGGCGAAGGACGAATACGGTGAAAGTTTTGCGCCCGACAAGGCTGACGGCGACACGCTTGGAGCGTCTCTCATGTGGACGAGCGCCGAAGCCAACACCGATGTGCCGTTCTCCGCTCCGTGGGCGGAAGAGTGGGCCAGGGGCGAGGCGGCCGTCAACGGCGAGTGGAACTGGGAATACGGAATCCACCACGACATGTTCGCCGATGGAGAATGGATCCGTGACCGACTTCTGCTGGCGATCTACGGCGCGTTCTCGCTCGCGAAGAAGGATCCGGTCAACTCCCGGCGCGTAATCGATTTTTTGCCGTTCATTCTCGGCAAGCGCGAATCCCGGCGGCTGATGGGCGATTGGGTGCTTTCGGAGAAGGATGTCAGCGGGAAGCGTCCGTTCGAAGATGCGATCGCTTCCGGTTCGTGGAGCGTCGACCTGCATTACGACGACGCCAAGCCGGGGGTTGACTTCCTGACCACCTGCCGTCAGCCGCATTACGGACGCTATTTCATCCCCTACCGGTCGATCTATTCGCGCAACATCTCGAATCTGTTCATGGCGGGGCGCTGCTTCAGCTGCACGCATGTCGGTCTCGGCAGCCCGCGCGTCATGAACACGCTCGCGCAGCTCGGCGTCGCCGCCGGCGAGGCCGCGGCGATGTGCAAAGAAATCGGCTGCGATCCGCGCGGAATTTACACCGGCGGCCATTACCGGAAACTGCAGCGTATCCTGGGAGGCGATTTTCCCGGCAATCCCGATCCGGCGAAAAAGGACTGGCTTGTCGTCGACGACGAGGATGAGGGAACCGTTTTCGGCGGCAACTGGCGCAGCTCGTTCTGCTGCAACGGCGAGCAGGTCGGCGATAAAGCGCGTTTCGCGGTAAAGGGGGCGAAAGAGGCGGTCTATCCGCTGCCGGTCGACAAGGCCGGCCGCTACCGTCTCTACGGCCGGGTGCCTTATCTCTGGAATGTCGAACATCCTTCGTCGATGCGGATATCCGTCCGGAGCGGCGGAAGCGAGAGCGCATTGAAATGGAATCATGCGCTCCGGATGGGAGAATGGAACGAAATCGGAATACTGGAACTTGAGCCGGGCGCCACGCTTGTTGTCGATCCTGCGAAGTCGCAGGGCACGGTGGTCGCCGACGGTTTCGCGCTTGTTCCGGAGGCGCGTTGATCGGGAAAACGGTGAAAGCGGTGACGGGATGAAAAACACCTACGGAGAAAACTACAGAATCGAGATATTCGGAGCCTCGCACGATCCGGAAATCGGCGTCGTCATAGACGGAGTGCCGGCGGGGACGAAGGTCGATCTTGAGCGGCTGCAGGCGTTCATGGACCGGCGCGCACCGGGCCGCGACGAATTTTCGACGCCGCGCAAGGAGCCCGACCGTCCAGAGTTCGTTTCGGGGGTTGCCGACGGCGTCGCCGACGGCGGACGGATCAGGGCGGTGATCCGCAACACCAACGTAAGATCGCACGATTACGAAAATTCGATACCGCGCCCCGGACACGCCGACTATCCCGCCGCGGTCAGGTTCGGGCCTTCCTACCGCTTCGCCGGCGGCGGGCCGTTTTCCGGAAGGATGACCGCGCCGCTGTGCATCGCCGGCGGCATCGCGCTGCAGATTCTCGCCCGCCGCGGAATTTCGATCGCGGCGAGACCGGTTAGGATCGGCGGCGAGAGCGAGCCGGAGAAGATGAAGGCGGCGATTCTCGCCGCCAAAGCCGAGGGAGACAGCGTCGGCGGCATCATCGAATGCGCGGTTTTCTCGCTGCCCGTCGGCGTGGGCGACCATATGTTCTACGGCATCGAAAACCGCATCTCTCAGGCGGTGTTCGGCATTCCCGCGGTCAAGGGGATCGAGTTCGGCGACGGATTCGCCGTCGCCGACATGAAGGGCAGCGAAAACAACGACGGATATACGGTGACGGACGGGGCGGTGAAGGCGCTCTCCAACCACGCCGGCGGAATTCTCGGCGGGATGACCAACGGCGAGACGGTCGTTTTCCGCGTCGCTATGAAACCGACGCCGTCAATCTTCAAAGAGCAGCGTTCGGTCGATCTCAGTACTATGCGGGAAGTGACATTCTCGGTCAGGGGGCGGCATGATCCGTGCGTGGTGCTGCGGGCGGTGCCCTGCGTCGAGGCGGCCGCGGCGGTTGCGCTTTACGATGCGCTTCTCGAATATGACAAAAGGAGCGTCGAATGAAGATCGGCATCAGAGGAATGGGACTTATCGGCGGATCGTTCGAGAAGGCTTTCCGCGCCGCCGGGCATGAGGTGTTCAATCTTAAAGGCGCCGCGCCTGAAACCGTCGGCGGATGCGCGCTGGTGATCGTCGCGCTGCCGCCTTCGATGGTCGCGCCGTGGATAAAGGAAAACGCCTCCCTTTTCGCGCCGGGGACGCTGGTGACCGACGCCGCCGGCGTCAAGAAGGACATCTGCACGGAGATGGAGGGTCCTGCAAGGTCGGCCCGGTGGCATTATGTCGGCGGGCATCCGATGGCCGGCAAGGAGGTCAGCGGCTACGCCAACTCCGAAGCCGAGCTGTTTCGCGGCGCCTCGATGATCTTCACGCCGTACAGATGGACGGACGCGGAGGTCATCGAGCGTCTCAAGGCGATCTTTTCGGAAATCGGCTTTGCACGCTTCGCCGTCACCGAACCCGGCCGCCACGACGAGATGATCGCCTACACGAGCCAGCTTGCGCACGTGGTTTCGTCGGCGTATGTCCGCGACGAACTTTCGTGCGGACATCTGGGGTTCTCCGCCGGAAGTTTTCAGGACATGACCCGGGTGGCGACGGTCGACCCGGACCTGTGGACCGAACTTTTCCTCGCCAACCGTGAAGCGCTTGATCAGGTGCTCTCCCGGCTCATCGGCAGGCTGTTCGAATACCGCGACGCCATCAATTCCGGCGATTCCGTGTCGCTCAGGCGTCTGCTTGATGAAGGGCGCAGGGCCAAAGAGCGTTCGCGCTGAAAACCGGAGGAGAGCAGCCATGTCGTTCAAATGCGGTTTGCTGGGCGAAAAGCTCGGGCACAGCAGATCCCCGGAAATCCACCGTTCTCTCGGAGATTACGAATATCTCCTCTACGAAAAAAAGCCCGAGGAGGTCGAAGACTTTCTGCTGCGCGGGAATTACGACGTTCTCAATGTGACGATTCCCTACAAGCGCACGGCGTTCGCGCTCTGCGACGAGGTTTCGCCGGTGGCCGCGGAACTCGGCAACGTGAACGTGGTGGTCAAGCGGCTTGACGGAAAACTTTTCGGCGACAACACCGACGCTTACGGGTTCGGAGAACTGGTAAAGGCGGCGGGGGCGGATGCCGCCGGCAGGAAATGCGTCGTGCTCGGTTCCGGCGGCGCCGGGGCGACGGCCGCGGCGGTTCTGCGCAGGCTCGGCGCGGCGAAGGTCGTCACGGTTTCGCGCGGCGGCGAGGACAACTACGGCAATCTCGGGCACCATGCAGACGCGGCGATAGTGGTCAACGCGACGCCGGTTGGGATGTTTCCGAACTGCGACGCCGCGCCGGTGTCGCTCGACGCGTTTCCCCGCTGCGAGGCGGTGATCGACCTCATCTACAATCCTTCGCCGACGAAACTGCTCGCCGACGCCGCGTCGCGCAAAATCGCCAATGTCGGCGGCGCGCTCATGCTCGAGGCGCAGGCCCGCAGGGCGAGCGTCCACATGAACGCGAATCTGTACCTCTACGGCGCGCCGGGTTCGGGCAAGTCGACGTACGCGAGGAGACTCGCCGCGGAAAAGGCGATGCCGCTCGTCGATCTCGACGCCGAAATCGAACGCATGGAAGGGCGGAAGATCAGGGAGATTTTCGCCGCAGAAGGGGAAGCGGCGTTCAGGAGGATTGAAAAGGCCGCGTTGAAGCGCGTGGCGGCGGGTCGCGGTCAGGTGGTGGCGCTCGGCGGCGGGGCGCTGCTCGACCCGGAGTCCAGAAGTCTGGCTGAATCCACCGGGCGCGTGGTGTTTCTGGAGTGTCCGGAGGATGAACTGCTGCGGCGGGTGTCGCGTTCGCGCGACCGGCCGCTGCTCGCCGATGATGCGGCGGCAAGGCTCGAAGAACTGTTGAGAGGACGGAAATCCCATTACGCTTCGTTCTCGGAGCGCATAGTGCCGCGGTGACGATTTCAAATGAAACCACAGACAGGGAATACACATATGAAAGCGAAAACGACGATGAAAACGATTGCATTGACGGCGCTTGCGCTTGCCGCCGGTTGCCGCTGCGGGGAATCCTGTTCCCGGTCCGAGATCCGTCTGATGAGCTATAACGTTCATCACTGCGAAGGTGCGGACGGGAAAATCGATTACGGTAGGATCGCGGATAATATTCTCCGCGAACGTCCGGACTTCGCGGGTCTGCAGGAGCTGGACCGCATGGCGGAGCGGTCGGGGAAGATGGATCAGCCCGCCGAACTCGGGCGGCTTACCGGAATGCACGCCACCTACGCAAAGGCCATTCCGCTTCAGGGCGGATCATACGGGGTCGCGCTGCTTTCGCGGGAAAAACCGCTTTCGGTCGTTCGCGTTCCGCTGCCCGGAAAGGAGCCGCGCGTGTTGCTGCTGTGCGAATTCGAAGATTGTTGGGCGGGAACGACCCATCTGTCGCTGCAAAGCGAAAACCGCCTGAAATCGGCGAAGATCATCCGCGACGTCCTGAACTCGAAGACTTCCGGCAAGCCGGTCTTTCTTACGGGCGACTGGAACGCCAAGCCGGGCTCGGATGAACTCTCCGAATTCCGCGGATATCTCAGGATCCTTTCTCCGGAGAAGAGTCGCACGTATAACGGTTTCAAAAAACCGGCCCCGGGAAGCGAATACTGCATCGATTACATTGCCGCGGATTCCCGTTCGGCAGGACGACTTTCCGTGCGCGAAGCGTCGGTGGGCGATGATATGATTTCCTCGGACCACAATCCGGTGGTCGTATCGGTGGAAGTCCGTTAGACCTCGGCGTAAGATTTTGATATACTACGTATTCATATGAAAAACAAAATGTTTTTGGTGGGCGCAGTCACCATGACTGCGTTGGGTGTTTTTGCGGCTCACGGAGTGACGCCTCCGTATCCTAATTTCGGTTTGCCGCGGGTGGAGGAGATGATGTTCCTCGTTCTTCAGGTCGGCGTGGTGATTTTCGCCGCCCGTTTGGGAGGGGCGATCGCCGGCTGGTTCAAACTGCCGTCGATTCTCGGCGAACTTGCAGCCGGTATCGTTATCGGACCTTGGGCGCTGGGCGGAATCGGTTTCGGGGACGGGATTTTCGCGGGCGGACTTTTTCACGGCGCGTCCCTGCGTTCGCTCATGGCTTCCGAAGGCCGGATGATCGACGCGACCTCGCCGGCTCTCTACGGCATCGCGACGCTCGCCTCGATCATTCTGCTGTTCCTTTCGGGACTTGAGACGAATCTAAAGATGTTCTTCAAGTATTCGTTCGTGGGTTCCATGGTCGGCATCGGCGGAGTGGTCGTTTCGTTCCTGTTCGGTGATCTCTGCGCGGTCTACCTGCTGCCGCAGTTCTTCGAGTCGTTCAAGGATCTCGCGGCGATGCCGATTTCGCAGGCGATGACGCAGGCCGCGCCGCTCTACATGGGCATTATGTCTACGGCGACGTCGGTGGGCATCACCGCGCGCATCCTCTCCGAGAAGAAGAAGATGGACAGCGAAGAGGGCGTGACCATCATGGCCGGCGCGGTGATCGACGACGTTCTGGGGCTTATCGTGCTCGCCATCGGCAACGGCATCATCGCCGCGAACATCGCCGCGGCCAAGTCCGGTGCCGCGGCTGGAGCCGTGATGGACTGGGGTGCGATCGGGCTTGTCGCCGTCAAGGCGTTCGGCGTCTGGCTCGGCGCGACGTTCGTCGGTGTTCTGGCGGCGCGCAAGATCGCCAAGTTCCTGCGCCTCGCCTTCAAGAATCAAGTGGTGATCGCCACAATGGCTTTCGGACTTTCGCTGATTCTGGCGGCATTCTTCGAATTCATGGGGCTGGCGATGATCATCGGTGCGTACGTTATGGGGCTTTCGCTCTCCCGCACCGATCTCAAGCATACGATTCAGGAAACGCTTTCGCCGGTATATACCTTCCTCGTGCCGATTTTCTTCTGCGTGATGGGTATGATGGTCGATGTTACGGCGCTCTGCTCCAAACCGGTGCTCGTCTTCGGCGCGATCTACACGGTTCTGGCGGTGGTTGCCAAAGTGATAGGCTGCATGGTGCCGTCGATGTTCTGCGGCTTCAATCTCCTCGGCGGTCTGCGCATCGGCGCGGGTATGGTCCCGCGCGGCGAAGTCGCGCTCATCATCGCCGGTCTCGGCCTTTCCTACGGCTATCTCACCCAGGAGATTTTC
>JAFVZE010000034.1 GCA_017508315.1 Kiritimatiellia bacterium
CGGAGTGGATCCGATAGCGCTGTCGGGTGATGGTCGCGCGGAAATCGTGAACGTGGCGCCGGAACACGCGTTGTGGCGTATTTCCGGCGGATTCCTCGAAAAATCCGGGGCGAAAACCGTGGAGGTCGGACTTTCGGCCGACGACGGCGTTTCTCCGATCGAGGTTATCTGCGCCGTGCGGGTGGTCGTCGACGGCATCCGCGAGCGTCTGCCTGATGCCGTCGTCTTTCTCCGGCCGTTTGTAGGTTATGCCCGACGGGAAACCGTCAACCGCGAAATAGCGCGGCTCGCGGACGGGCGGAGCGTCCGTTGGCGCGGCGCTCCTGAAACGAAAGTGAAAACTTGCGCTTTGCCGCGGACCTGCATTCCGACCGCCCGCGTGGACGTTTCCGGAACGCGCGGCAAATGGTGGTGGCTGAATCGGCTTGAGGAGAAGCAGAATGAAATCGCCGCCGGTCCCCGGGAATACGATGTGGTTATGATCGGCGATTCCATTACTCACTTCTGGGAGGATTTCGCCTACTGGTGCTGCGGCCGCGACGTTTTCGACGGCATGCGCAAGAAACTTTCCCTTTTGAATCTTGGGTATGGAGGAGATCATGTCGAGAATGTGCTGTGGCGGATAGAAAACGGTGAGCTTGACGGCTACCGCGCCAAAATCGTCCAGCTTATGATCGGCACCAACAACGGTGCCGATACGCCGGAAGATACGGCGCGCGGCATCCGGCTTGTTCTCGATGCGATCGCCCGCAGACAGCCGCAGGCGAAGATACTTCTCCTGCCGATTTTCCCGAGAGGAAAACCGGACGATCCAAACCGAGGTCGGATAGCGGAAATCAACCGGCTGATCCGGCCGTTTGCCGACGGGGACAGGGTGCTTTGGCACGATTTCACCGAACGGTTTCTTCTTCCTGACGGGACGTTCCGTCCGAATCTGATGATGGGTGATCTGCTGCATCCGCGGCACGGCGGTTATGAACTGTGGCGCGATGCGGCGATGCCTGTCTATGAGAAGTTGCTCGGGAGAAAACTTTGAAACAAATGAAAAAAAGGAATAACAGTCATGAACATCAGGATTATGACGGCCGTTTTTGCGCTGTTGCCGTCGGCGGCGCTCTTCGCCAATGTCGTGATTACAGACGTGAAGCCTGAACCGTCGAACGTAACTGTCCCTGCCGGTGAAGAACTTGAAATACGCGGCGGAGGTCTTACGGCGGACTGTTCGGTGACGCTTGAAGGCGGCAATGCCGTCCGGTTCTACGCCGATGCGGAGGTCGCGGCCAGACTGACGGCGAACGGCGAAGTGACGCTGGCGGCGGAGTCCGGCGTCAAAGGAGTCTTTACCGGCGGCGCCAGTCTTAAGAAAACGACCATGCTCACCGGCGATATCACCGTCAGGGCGAAGAACTTCGATCTCAGCGGCACGACATATGTCAAGGGCGGGCATCTGACGGTCGCCGACGCCGCGTGGCGGGTGCTGACCAATGAGAGCAACTTCAATATCAATCAGGCGCAGACGGAAAACGCCTGCTTCGAGGTCGCAGGCAACGGCGTGCTTGAGCTGTGCAGCCCCGGCGGCAACCAGTTCGTCTCCGTAGGCGGCGGGTCGGCCTTCGAATCGAAGCTGCTTCTGAACGGCGGGAAGTTTCTGCACGGGTTCGACG
>JAFVZE010000286.1 GCA_017508315.1 Kiritimatiellia bacterium
GACGAGAACGGCCAGAAGAGACGGAACTCGAGATACTTGCGCGGATCGAACGGATAGGCTTCGGGATCGCGGTCGAGAAGCCAGAGGTTCCAGTCGATGTCCTCCTTCTTGAGGCTCTTGATGAGCTCTTCGCTCTTGCGCCAGCGGCGGGGCTGGTTGACGTTCCAAGTGAGATGCACGTAGGAAACGTCGCCGAACCTGCCGGAATTGATGAAGTCCTTCGCGGCCATGTATTTCCTGCCGCTGCGGCGCTGGGAGCCGATCTGGAGAACGGCGCCCGGAGCGTAGCCGGACCTGCGCTTGGCGTTGACCGCGTCGAGCAGCAGATTCGCCGAATACATATCCTCGGCGAGCGGCTTTTCGCAGTAGGCGTCCTTGCCGGCGTTGACGGCGTTGGCCGCGTGCTGGGCGTGCTGGAAGTCGGCGGTCGAAATGATGACCGCGTCGATGTCCTTGGCCTTCTCGTAAAGCTCGACGTCGGAAATGTAGGTGTCGACCTTGTGACCGATCTTCGCTTCGATCTCCGGACGCGCCTTTTCATAGAGACGCTTGCGCCAGAGGTCGGCCACGGCGACGAGATCGAAGTTGAGCTCCTTGTTGTGGTGCATGAAGCACGGCAGGAGCGAACCGCGGAAACGGTCGGAATAACCTACGCAGGCGACGCGGACGCGCTCGTTGGCGCCGGCGGCGTAGAGGGAAGGTGCCGCGCCGGCGGCGAGAATGCCGGCCATGCCGACTGCGGAAGTTTTGCAGAAGTCGCGACGTGATATATCACTCATGGTTGTTTCTCCAGTAGTAGCGTTGTTCTTTTGTGCAAGTATAACATATTTATCCGCCAAAAGGTCGCGAAATAAAAATTAAAATTACCCCCTTGCACATCCCCATGAATTTTTGATATACTGTGCGGCACTTGACCAAGTTCGGGCGTGGCGCAGCGGTAGCGCAGTTGACTGTTAATCAATTGGTCGCTGGTTCGAATCCAGCCGCCCGAGCCAATAATCCCCTTCTGAGGTTTTACCGATCAGACGGGGTTTATTTTTTTGTAAAGATCGATTTTCGATTCCAGATAGCGATCCTGATCTTCAATCCATCTCTCGAAAAGTTGACTCAGTTCATCGGCAAAAAGCGCTTTACGCACCTCATCGGTGCCGTTGAGTTTGTCGAACCATTCGTCGCGCCCGCCGGCAAAAACCTTCTCACCATGACGGTTCACAAGCGCCGCGAGCAGCAGCACTCCCGCCGTGGCCGGATAAAACGCCTCGGGAGAACATACTGAAAAAAGAATCCCGTCAATGGTCATGCCGCGGTATGTTCCGCTCTGCGCCCGGTATCGGTAAGGACGCATCGCCACTCCGCAGCTGCGCATCCCCGGCGTCAGATCGCGAATCAGCGAACGCTGATCGACCCACGGCGCACCGACTACGCGGAACGCGAGCGAACCTCCGCGATCGCAGTCTATTGCCGGATACGCCTCGGTAAAAACCGTCATCGGATACATTAGCGCGGAATCCCAACTGCGCATCGCCGGGCTCGGAGGTATGAAATTCATCCACGGTTCAAGGCTCGCATGCGACCATTCAAGCGCTTTGACAACTTCAAGATCAAGCTGCAGGCCGTATTCGCGGGCGATCCACAGCGCGCACTCACCCGGCGTCATCGCATGGCACAGCGGCACGTCGACCGGCGCGACAAACGACGAAAAACCGCTTTTAAGCATCGGTCCGTCGAGTATCCCGCCGAGCGGCAGCGGACGGTCCAGCACCATAACGGAGATACCGGTCTCCGCGCAGGCCTCGAGCGTAAGTTTGAGCGTGGCGAGATAAGTATAGCACCTAACCCCTATGTCGCACAGATCGACAACCATAAGATCGATGCCTTCCAGCATTTCCGGAGTGGGCTTGCGGTATTCGCCGTAAAGCGAATGGATCGGACGGTTCCAGTACGGATGCCATGCGCTCGCCGTCCGTTCACCTGCGGCGGCACAGCCGAAAAAACCGTGTTCCGCCGAAAACAGAGCCTTGAAACGATCCGGGAAAGCCGCCATCAGCCGGCCGGTCGTGGATGTCGCCTGCATCGTCAGCAGCGCAAACGTCCCCGACCGCGCCGCCAATCCCGCTTCAAGACCCTGATAGTTTATCATCATAATTCTCCTTTACCGTCCAGACGCACGCGCATTGAACCGATCTCGGCGGCGGTGTTGACTATCGAGGCGTCCTGCGCCCTGCCGACAACGGCGTCCGAAGCGACGGCGTGCAGCCACACCGCCGATGATGCGGCCAGAAAAGGATCCCCTTTGAGATACGCCCACCTCGCGCCGATCACACCGGCGAGCAGATCCCCCATGCCTCCGAGCGCCATGAACGGATTCCCCGCCCTGTTCTCGTACACTTTCGCGGCGTCCGCGGAGACCACCAGCGTCCCCGGACCTTTCAAAACCACGGTCGCGCCGTAACGTCCGACGATCTCCCGCGCCGCGGCAAGACGGTCCGACGACACCCGCTCTTTCGTCCACCCCAGCAGACGCGCGGCTTCGCCCTCGTGCGGCGTAAGCACAAGTTCCTGCCCCTTGGCCGGATCGTAGCCGTCCTTCTTTCCGTACCAGTTCGCGAGAATCGTCAGCGCATCGGCATCGAGCACGAATCGGCCCTTGGAGCCCGACAGCAGCCGCGAGAGAATGACCTCGGTCGAAACCGAAATTCCAAGCCCCATGCCGATTACGTTGACATCGGCGCGCGGAGGAACGCAGGTAGCCACGAGTTTGGTGAACGTAGCCTCCGGCACCAGCGATCCGGCGCAGATGCGCGACGCGTCGGGAACCACGAGCTGGACGAGCCCCGCGCCGGCCGCCCGCGCCCCGAGACCGGCTATGACCGGAGCATGAATGTAATGGCCTGATCCGCCGACGAGCGTAACCGTGCCTACGGTATATTTGTTGTCGTCAGCCGCACGGGCGCGAAACGCGCCGTTCAATTCACAAGGTATATTCATACGCCGTGATTATATCAAAATCAACGGCTCTAAAACAGGACAGAAAAAACTCCGGCCTCGGCGCGCCGTGAAAAAGCGGAACTCCGCAGGTCAACCTTTGCGAAGACGGTGCCTGACAACAATCTTTCTGACCGCGAAATACGTGACGGGGGTGAGGACCGCCGAGAGCAGCAGACCGCCGATGAAGAAACTGGCCACGGCCTCCGCGCCGAGACTCCTTACCGACTGCCATGTCCATTCGACTTTCATCAGATTCTCGAACGTCAGAGAGCCGCCGAAAAACATTTTGTTCACCGCATAGGTCTGCGCGGGATAGATCACGAAAATGGTGACCGGATTCGTGATAAGAGTGCCTAACGTGGCTCCGATCTTGGATACGCGCAGCATCAGCGCAAGCGGCACGGAAAAGACAAGCTGCATTCCGAACGGAACCGCGCAGCCCACGAACATCCCTAGCGCCCACCCCGCCGCGACGCGGTCGGGGGTGAGCGGATCCGCGACCATTTTCTCTCGCAAAGCCTTGAGTCTGTCGCGTAAACTCATTCTCAATCCAGCGCGTGGACGAAAAGTCCGCTGCGCAGTTTCGGTTCGAACCAGGTCGACTTGGGCGGCATTATGGCGCCCGCGTCGGCGATCGACATCATTTCCTCGACCGTGACCGGTTCCATCGCGAAGGCGACGGCGTTTTCGCCGCTGTCCACCTTCGACGCGAGTTCGGCATCTCCGCGGATTCCGCCCATGAACGAGATGCGCTCGTCTGTACGCGGATCGCCGACGCCGAGAACCGGCGCGAGAAGTTTGTCCTGAAGGTACGAAACGTCCAGCGAAGAGACGACATCCGCCCCCGAGGGAATCGACCACGACAGATCGATCCACCTGCCGCGCAGGTACATGCGGCAGTTGCGCTCGCCCTTCGCGCCGACGGTGAAATTCTCCGCCACGCGGGCGAGGAACTCATCTTCGGAAAGACCGTTCAAATCTTTTACGAGCCGGTTGTAGGCGAGGATCTTGAGCTGGCTGGCCGGAAACGCCACCGCCAGATAGTAGCGGCTTTCGCCCGTGAAATCGCGCTCCCTCGCATACCGCGAAGCCGCCGCGCTGCGGTGGTGTCCGTCGGCGATGTAGGCGACGGGGATCGAATCGAAAAGCGCTTCAAGTTCGATTGCCGCCGCATCCGCGCCCGTCGCGATCTCCCAGACCGTGTGGGCGATTCCGTCGGGAGCGATAAAATCGTAAAGCGGAGCCTTTTCGCAGGCTGCGGCAACGATCCGGTCGATGCCGGGGACATCGCGGTAGGTGAGAAACGCAGGCCCCGTGTGGGCGTTGAGAATCTCGATGTGGCGAGTGCGGTCGTCTTCCTTGTCCTTGCGCGTCTTCTCGTGCTGCTTAAGGACGCCGTCGAGGTAATCCCTGGTGTCGAAAACCGCGACGATGCCGGTCTGCGAATGACCGCCCATCTTCTGGCGGTAGGCGTAGAACTTCGCTTCGTTCTCCTTGACGAGCGTACCGTCGGCCATCAGCGCGTCGAGCGCCCTGCGGGCCTGAGCGTACGCCTCCGGCGACGAACATCCCGTGCCTTCCGGCAGATCGATCTCCGGACGGGAGACGTGCAGAAAACTCTTGGGGTTCCCCGCCGCAAGCGCCTTGGCCTCGGCGGTGTCGACAACGTCATAAGGAACGGACGCGACCGAAGCCGCGTCCTCCGCATTGGGCCTCACGGCCGCAAAAGGTTTGATTTTCATATCGTTTGGATGTATCCGTTAGAACCCGACGTTCAGGACGGGCAGGAACTGCAGCTCCGCGTCGCGGATGATGTTGATGACACCGACCTGAAAACCGTGAAAAGTTTCAGCGCGGTTGATGACGCCGACCTGAATGCCCTCGGAACCGCCGGTCACGTTGACGAGACCGACCTGAAAGCCGCGCATCGACATCGACTCGTTCCAGAGACCGACCTGAACGCCGAGCAGATCTCCGCGGGCTACGGTATTGTAGATGCCGACCTGGAACGCGGATGCGCTGTCGCGGACGTTGTTCCGCAGAACGTTAACCTGAATTCCCTCGAAATAATCCGAAACTCCCCAGAAACCGATATCGAAACCGGTGACGTTCTCCTGCGAACTCGAAAAGGGAACGGTAAGGCGCAGACCTACAAGATCGGGCGTGCGGGGCCACTGGCAGAAACCGACGCAAGCCGGCCAGACCGCGCTCAGATTGCTGCGCTCGGAGCGCTCGGATTGAGGTTCGGCGGCGACATCGGCATCCTGAGCCGAAAGCGACAACGCGATACCGGCTGCGAAAACGGCGAAAAACAACTTCTTCATGTTGGACAACTCCTGTATTGTTTGTTAACGGTAATTATATACTATCTCGCTTTGGAATGCAACTAATCGGCGACGGTGACCTTCTTGATCAAAATCGCCACGTCGGGCACATTCTGATGGGGGCCGGCAAAACCGGTCTTGACCTTGGCGATCGAATCGACGACGGACATTCCGTCGGTAACCCTGCCGAAGACGGCATAGCCGAAACCCTGGGGCGTGGGAGAGCGGAAATCGAGGAAGTCGTTGTCGACGAGATTGATGAAGAACTGACTGGTCGCGGAATCGACGACCATCGTGCGGGCCATCGCAATGGTGCCGCGGCTGTTCTTAAGGCCGTTCATGGCCTCGTTGCGGACGGGCTGACGGGTCGGTTTCTGATTCATGTCCTTGGTGAATCCGCCGCCCTGAATCATGAAGCCGTCGATGACGCGATGGAAAATCGTGCCGTCGTAATGGCCGTCATTCGCATATCTGACGAAATTCGCGACCGTCTCCGGCGCTTTTGCGTCGTCAAGTTCAAGCGTAATCGTCCCCATGGACGTTTCGATAACCGCTTTTTTCATTTTATTCTCCTTTGATCAGATCTTCAAATGCCTTGGAAACCGCAAGCAGCCGATCCTCTCTGAACCCGCCGCAGATGAACTGCACGCCGACGGGCAGATTACCGGCGGCGAATCCCGCCGGAACGGAACTCGCGCAGACCCCCGCCAGCGACGAAGGTATGGTGAAAAGGTCGTTGAGGTACATTGTCAGCGGATCCTGCAGTTCGCCCGCCTTGAACGCCGGCGTCGGCGCGCACGGCGTCAGAATCGCATCCACTTTTTCAAACGCCGCGTCGAAGTCGCGCTTGATGAGCGTGCGGACCTTCTGCGCCCGACCGTAATACGCGTCGTAATAGCCGGAGGAAAGCACATACGTGCCCATGATGATGCGCCGCTTGACCTCCGCGCCGAAACCTTCGGCCCGGCTTTTGGTGTAAAGCGAAAAAACGTCCGTCGCCATGTCCGAACGGTGTCCGTAGCGCACCCCGTCGAACCGCGCCAGATTCGCGCTCGCCTCGGCCGGAGCGATTATGTAGTAGACCGCCATCGCGTACTGCGAGTGCGGCAGCGATATCTCGACGATCTCCGCGCCCGCCCTCTCGCACCTGTCTATCGCTTCGCGGGTAATGCGCTTGACGTCGGCGTCCATGCCTGGGGCGTCTTCGTACTCCCTTACGACTCCGAGCCGCACGCCCTTCATCGAGGAGCCTTCCATCGCCTTTAGATAATCCGGCACGGCATCGCGCGGCGTGGTGCCGTCCATCTCGTCGTGACCGGCGATCGCTCCGAGCAGAATCGCCGCGTCCTCGACCGATTTGGTCATGGGACCTACCTGATCGAGCGAAGAGGCGAAGGCCGTCACCCCGAAACGGCTGACGCGGCCGTAGGAAGGTTTGACGCCCACGCAGTTGCAGAAACTCGCGGGCTGGCGGATCGATCCGCCGGTATCCGTACCGAGCGCGGCGATGCACATATCCGCACCGACGGCGGCGGCGCTGCCGCCGGAAGAGCCGCCGGGGACGCGCTCGAGGTCGTACGGGTTGCGCGTTCTGCCGAGACGCGAATTTTCGGTGGACGATCCCATCGCGAATTCGTCCATGTTCACTCGCCCTGCGGGGATGAACCCGTGCGCCTTCATGTTCTTTATGACCGTGGCGTCGTACGGCGAAACGTACCCTTCGAGCATTTTTGAAGCGCAGGTGCAGGGCTGACCCGCGACATTGATGAGATCCTTGACCGCGATGGGGACAGACCCCGGATTTTCGGCGGCGGCTTTGAGCGCCATCTCTTCGTCGAACGTGAGATACGCTCCGATGTCCGCGTTTTTCCGTCGATAGCTCTCGATGACCGACCGCACCAGATCCACGCTCGTGAAATCGCCCTTCGCAAGTCCTTCCTGCGCCGCTCTGATGCCAAGTTCGCAAAGTTCGCTCATGACTCGGCCCCTTCCACGATTTTAGGCAGCAGAAACTCGTCGCCCACCCGCTTGGGCGCATTGGCGAGCGCCGTCTCCGTGCTCATGCCCGGACGCACGACATCCTCCCGGAACGCGTTGACGAGCTCGCGGCCGTGCATCATCGGCTCGACGCCATCGACATCTACCGACGAAATCTTCTCGACGTATTTGACGATGTTTTCAAGCTGCGGCTGGAACACCGCCTTTTCCTCGTCGGTCAGTTCAAGCCGTGCCAGTTCGGCCACATAAGCGACATCTATCTTCAGCTTCTCCACGGTTACCTGCTCCACGAAGGGGTGATCCAGCTGCCGTCGGCGTAAAACACTCTGCTCGGCTTGGCCGGGCTGTCGCCCTGCATTTCCGTGTCGACGACGAAAAGCGCACGGTCGCGCGAGGCGACGAGGTTGCGCGAGTCGCGCGACCAGGACGGATGCTCCCAGTTGCCGGGTTCGGTCACGAGCTTGACCGAACTTTCTCCGGCATTCGGATCCATGATCGCGATCTGACCGCCGCCGCGTTTGGTGATGTAGGCGATGCGGCCGTCCGGACCCCAGTCGGGATCAATATTCTGCGAACCCTTGGAGGTGAGACGGCGCTTGACCTTGGTGGCGACGTCGATGACATACAGCTGGGGATGGCGCGTCTCGTCGGAAACGTAGACGATCTTCCTGCCGTCGGGGCTCCACGCCGGCTGCCCTTCGCTGGCGAGCGGCGTATTGGTCATGCGCACCCACTTGCCGGAAGGCATGTCGATCACGTAAAGTTCCGGATTCCCCTGAAACGAAAGAATGACCGCGGCCCTGACTCCGTCCGGGGATACGCAGGCGCCGGTCGTGAGCCCTTTGAAGCTCCAGCGCAGGTTGCGCCGGCCGGCGGCACAGTCGTACTCCCAGATCTGCGGACCCGCGTTGACGATGCCGGTATAGAAAATCGTATTGGCGTTCTTCCAGCGCGGACCTACGACGGTTTTGCCGTTTCCGGTGAGCTGGCGGATGTCGTAGCCGTCGGGATAGCAGACGCAAAGTTCGGAACTGGTCTTGCCTTTCTTGGACACGAAAGCGATGCGGTCGCAGGCGAAGCCCTTCTGATTGCCGTAGGCCTGGCACATCGAATCAGAAAGACGGCGTGCGGCCATGCGCGCGGCCTTGTCGTCGGAGAAAGTCTCGGCGGAAGTGACGGTGCGCCCGTTTCCGGTCGCGGTGACCGCTCCGGACGCCCCCGCCACCTTGATCGAGCCGGACGGCTTGACGACAAAAAGCCCGGAAATCTCAAGATTCTTCTTCAGCGACTTCGCGAACGCCTGATTGGCGACGTTGATCTGGACGGGAATCTTCTCGCGGCCGACACCGGTGACGTCGACGACGGTTCTGGAATAAAGCGCGGCTGACGAAACCATCAGTGCGCCGAGCATGATCTTTTTAAGCGTCATATTTTCCTTTCTTCCTTTCAAATCGCAATCACGTGGTGTAATCGGCGTTGATATGCACATAGTCGAGCGAAAAATCGCAAGTGTACACGCTGCTTTCATGACGTCCAAGATGGAGATCGACAATAACTTCGAACGAGTCTTTTTCAAGCACCTTCCCGAGCCGCTCCAGCTGCGCGGCGTCGGCAACCTTGCCGCGGCTGAACGCCCATTCCCCGTCGTAGAAGACTTCGGTCTTCATGTCTTCGAGCGCCGCTCCTGAATATCCGACGGCGGCGAGCACCCGCCCCCAGTTGGGATCGCGCCCGAACCAGCTCGTCTTGGCGAGCGACGATCTGGCCACCGCCCTTGCGGCCCTTTCGGCGTCGTGAGCGGTTTTCGCCCCCCGCACGGTCACGGTCACGAACTTGGTCGCGCCCTCTCCGTCGGCGGCCATCTGCCGCGCCAGCGACAGGCAGACCTGCGAAAGCGCATCGGCAAAATCCCTGAAGTCATCGCCGCCGCGCACGATCGGCGCATTGCCGGCCTCGCCGGAGGCGAGCAGAAAGACGGAATCGTTGGTCGACATATCGCCGTCGACGACGACCCGGTTGAAGCTCTTGCTGATCGCCAGCACAAGCGCGCGGCGGAGCATCGCCGGAGATATCGCCGCATCGGTCGTGATGAACCCGAGCATCGTGGCCATGTTCGGCTCGATCATCCCCGACCCTTTGGCCATGCCGCCGACGGTGACGGTCCTGCCGCCGAGCGTCATCTTAACGCACGCCTCTTTGGGTCTGGTGTCGGTGGTCATCACCGCTTTCTCCGCGGCAAGTCCGTGGGCGCCCGTGCGCCCGAGCGCCGCTTTGGCGGCCTTCATCCCCGCAAGCAGACGGTCCATCGGCAGACGGTGCCCGATGACTCCGGTCGAGGCGACTAAAACGAGCGACGGATCGATACCGAGCTCGCCGGCCGTCGCCAGCGCGGAGAGCTGCGCGTCCTTGAGACCGGCATCGCCGGTGCAGGCGTTGGCACATCCTGAATTGGCGAGGATGGCCTGGATCCGCCCGCTCCTGACGATTTCACGGTCGTAGACGACCGGAGCCGCGGCGACCTTGTTGGTAGTGAAAACCGCCGCCGCCGCACATGGGCGGTCGGCGACGATGAGCGCCACGTCGTTGCGGGACTTGTACTTGATTTCCGCGGCGACTCCCGCCGCCCGGAATCCCTTGGCGGAAACCACCCCGCCCTTTACTTTTCGTATCTTCTGCATCGGCGCCTATTATACCAAAAGTTGCACCGCCCTTACTTGGCGTCCCCGGCCTTGATGCGGTCCCACGCCTTCACGTAAAACTCCCTGATCTCCGGCTTCTCGTCGAAATCGCGCAGCACTTCGCCGCGTTTGAGCGTTTCCGGCGGCACCACCACCTTGTCCTTGATCTCGGAATCCAGCGCGGCGAGCGCGGGCGCCACCGGCATCGGAGCCATCACGTACTCCATGTTGCGTTTGGCGATTTCGGCGTCGTAGAGAAAGTTGATGAACCTGTGCGCCAGTTCCGGCTGGGGAGCCTTGGAGCTTACGACCAGTTCGTCGCAGGCGATGGAGAAGCCTTCTTTCGGAAGCACAAAACCGACATTCTCGCTGTCCTCCATGATCTGGACGGAGTCGGAGGAATAGCCGTGTCCGACGAACCATTCGGCGGACGCGACGGCGGTCTTGTACTGCTCGTTGTCGAACTTGGCGATGTTGCGCTTCCACTTGAGGATGAGTTCGACCGCGGCGTCGATCTCGGCGGGGTTCTCGGTGTTGAGCGAATAGCCGAGACATTTGAGAGCGCCGCCGATCGTCTCGCGCATATCGGCGAGGAGCGCCATCCTTCCCTTCATCGCCCCGGTCTCGAAAACGCGCCAGCTGTCGATGGGGGCGTTGCCGATTTTGTCCTTGCGGTACGCGAACCCGGTGTAGGTGACGGCATAAGGGACATTGTAGTCCATCGACTTGTCGAGAATCGCCGCGTAGTACGACTTGTCGAAATTCTTCGCCACGTTCGGCAGTTTAGATTTGTCGAGCTTGCGGATCATGCCGTTTTTGGCCATCAGCGGAATCTGATAGGAACTCGGGGTGATCACGTCGTAGCCGGTGGAACCGGCCTGGAGTTTCGCGAACATCGACTCGTTGGAATCGAACGTGTCGATGGCGACCGTGCAGCCGTTCGCCTTTTCGAACTCGGCGACGATCTCGGGATCGATGTAATCCGACCAGGTGTAGACGTGAAGGACCGGGCCTTTCGGGCCGCAGCCCGCAACGACACCGAGGGCGAGCGCACCGCCCGCCAAAGCTTTGACCATATTCATTAGTGCATTCCCTTTCTTTTTGTTTGTTGACGGGCAGACGACATCGTCTTTTCCGTTGGCGGGAATTATAGCATATAATGGGGGAAATAATTCGGGAATTTTGGTCGGAGCGGTGGGATTTGAACCCACGGCCTTTTGCTCCCGAAGCAAACGCGCTACCAGACTGCGCTACGCTCCGACATCGTTACCGCCTCTTAACCGAGGCGACGGTTGCATAGTATACTATACTTCAGGCGTCAAAGTCAACCCTGCGCTCTACCGATGCGCCAAGCGCCGACAGTTCCTTCTCTATCGCCACATATCCGCGGTCGATGGCCGCGACATTGTGGATCGTCGTCTCGCCCTTGGCGCATAGCGCGGCGATGACGAGCGCGATTCCCGCGCGGATGTCGTTGGCGCCGACCGTGCCGCCGTAGAGCTGCGAAGGACCGGTGACCACCACCCGGTGCGGATCGCACTGGACGATCTTCGCGCCCATCTGCCGGAGGTGATCCACGAAATAGAGGCGCGACTCGAACATCTTCTCGAAAAAGAGGCACGTGCCGCGGGTCTGCGTCGCAAGGACGATGAGAATCGACATCAGATCCGACGGAAACGCCGGCCAGACTCCGTCAGCGATGGACGGGATGGCGTCGCCGAGATCGTATTTCATCTTGAGCCGCTTTTTCGGAACGTAGCGCAGCGTTTTTTCCCGCGAATCAATCGTCCAGGTCACGCCAAAGCGCTTGAAAGCCCCTTCCAGAACATCGAAAGGTCCCGGCTCCACGTTTGTAAGCGTCAACTCCCCGCCGGTTACCGCCGCCGCGACGATGTAACTGCCAGCCTCAATGTAGTCGCAGCCGACGCGCACCGAACAGCCGCCGAGCTTCTCCACCCCTTCGACACGGATGAGATTCGTCCCCGCGCCGGAGACTTTCGCGCCCATCGCGTTGAGCATGTCGGCAAGATCGACGATGTGGGGTTCGCAGGCGGCATTGTAGATTTCGGTCGCGCCCTTGGCGAGAACGCTCGCCATCAGAATGTTTTCCGTCGCCGTGACCGACGCTTCATCGAGGAGAATCTTCGCGCCTTTGAGTTCACCCTTGAAGCGCAGCGTCTTTTTGCCGGCGACGGCTTTCGCGCCGAGCGCCTTGAAGCCCGCGAAATGGGTATCGAGCCTGCGGTGCCCGATCTGGTCTCCGCCCGGCGGCGGAAGCGTTGCGCGGCCGGCGCGCGCGAGCAGAGGCCCGGCGAAAAGAAAACTGGTGCGCAGCTTCGCGGCGAGCTCGGGAGCGATTATCGCCGTTTTGAGTTTTTTGGCGCACAGCGTCACCGTCGAATCTCCGAGGTTCCGGGAGACTTGCGCGCCGAAACGTTCGGCGGCCTCGAGCATGGAGGCGACATCGGCGATATCGGGTAGATTTGAAATCGTCACCGGCTCCGAGGTTAAAAGCGAAGCGGCGATCATCGGCAGCGCGGCGTTCTTGTTTCCCGACACCCGATGAGTTCCGGACACGGTTTTGCGACCTTGGATAATCAATTTCGCCATGACAGATACCGTCAATTCTCCTGTCTAAATTCCATTTTCTTCGCCTCGGCGACCAGCGTCCGCGAATACGGGTGTACGGGATCCGCAAAGAAAGCGTTCGGATCGTCCGATTTTTCCACCACCCGACCGTCCTTCATCACGGCGATTCCAGTCGCCATCTGTGAGATCACGCCAAGATCGTGGGTGATGAGCAGAATAGCGGAATTGGACTGCCATAACGTGCGCATAAGCTTCAGAACCTGCGCCTGCACGGTAACGTCGAGCGCCGTCGTCGGCTCGTCGGCGATTATGAGATCGGGGCCGAGCATCAGCGCCATAGCGATCATCACCCGCTGCTGCATGCCGCCGGAAAGTTCATGCGGATAAGCGCGGGAACGCGTTTCCGGATCGGGGATTCCCACTTTCCCGAGCCATTCGACCGCCATTTCCCGCGCCGCCTTTTTCGAAATCTTTTCGTGCAGCAGGATTCCTTCCACGAGCTGCTCGCCGATGCGGTGCAGCGGCGAGAGCGACCCCATGGGATCCTGGAAGACGACGCCGATTTTTCTGCCGCGCAGTTCCCGAAGCCGCTTTACCGGCATCGAAAGAACATCTTCACCGTCGAAAAGAATCCGTCCTTTGGGATAAAACGCCGGAGGGCTCGGCAGGAGTCTCGCCGCCGACATGGCAACCGAACTCTTGCCGCTTCCCGATTCTCCCACTATACCGAGAATTTCGCCGCGATCAAGCGTGAGATTCACGTCCTGCGCGGCGTTGACGACGTCTCCCTCGTCGTTGCGGAAGGAGACGTCCAGATTGTCGATTTCAAGCAGCAACGCTCAAAATCACTTTTCTTCGGCCTTCGCCCAGGCCGCCTTGGCGTCCGCGAGCGAAAGCGCGGTTTCAAGATAACGCAGTTTGGAGAGCTCGACGGTCTGCGCCTTGCCGAGATCGACGGCGAGCTTGGCCGCGCCGCTCGTGTGCCAGCAGGCGATCATGCGCTTGCCGCCGCGCTCGAAGATGAACGCGCGGACATTGGCGGTCTTGGCCGGAGTCGGCAGCATCTCCATCTCGAGAAGCTCGTACTCGCCCTTCCCGTTCAGATAGAGGTGGTGCTCCTGGGTTTCGGACTTGAGCGCCTCTTTCTGTTCGGGCGTGAGCCACTTGCGAGCGCGGACGTCTTCCCAGCGGCGGACGACCTCAAGAAGATCGTCGCGGCGCGGATGTTCTTTTAAGCGGCCGATCTGAATCGTCATCGGGCAGTCCCACGCGGCGGCGCGCGAAGTGCCGAACTCCCACATATCGTACTGGGTGCCGATGCTCTTGACCGTGCGGTAGGGAACCTTGTCGCGCAGATGCACCGTCTGACCGGGCATATATACGCCCCACCAGCCGAAATTGAGGCGGGTGAAATCCTTGCGCATGATGGGAGCCTCATACTGCGGCCAACGGACGATCATATCCTTGAAGATTTCCGGCGGGAAGACGTCGAACGCGTTGGCGCCGCTCTGGAAGTGCCAGCCGAAATGACCTTTGGCCGCGCCTTCCATAAACTTCGCCTTCTTGTCCATCTTCTTCCAGACGCGGTACTGGGCGTTGGCGACGTGGATCGTCGGCGGATAGCTCACGCCCTCGGAACCGTCGTTGTACATGAACTCGAAGCCGCAGTTGTAGACGCGGGCGATCCTCTCGGCGACCTCGTCCTGAAGATCGGTATCCTGATCGATGTAGCAGCTGTGCGCGCCGTATTCGCAGACATCGAGAATGCCGCCGATGACGCCTCTTGCGTGGGGAACGACCTTGGTTTCAAGGTAGCCGCGCTTGACGCCGGTGAACTTGTAAGGACGCTCGACGGTGAAGCCTTCGTAAGAGAGGAGTTCGCCGCCGAACTTGAGAACGCGGCTTTCGGTGTTCGTCGGGCAGTTGGAAGGATCTTCCTGGACATAGAGATCACCGCCCTCGAGCGCAAGCGGCTTGGCGAGCGTGAAGTGCTGCGTCAGATTGAGGCGAGGGTCGGCGACGGGCGTCACATAGCGCGTCTTGAAACCGATGAAGGTCTGCAGCACGTGAAGACCGGGGGTGATGCCGGCGGCCTTGATCTTACCCAGCATCTCCTTCAGCGACTCGTAGCCGTTGACGTATTCGTCGCGCAGCTCGTAATCGGCGATGCCGCCGTAGCCGAAATCGCCCTTGGCGCCCTTGCAGCAGCTCGAATAGTAGAGGAGCATCATCTTGAAGCCGCCCTTCTTGGCGAGCGCGATATGCTCGTCGACGTTCTTGGGCGTGACGTTGCTGTGCCAGTAGACCGAGCGGTTGAGATCGTCGCTGCGGCGGCTCTGGGCTCCGAGCGGAAGACCGAGCGCGCGTTCCGTCGCATCCATCGAATCCATGAACTTTTCGCGTGTGTCGACCACAAGCGCGGCCTTCGCTCCGCGGAGCTTCAGGTCTTTGCGCGCGTCGGCGTAAAGATGACGGTTGCCGAAACGCTTTTCGCTGCCGATCCAGGTGTAAGGTTCTCCGGCGATCACGGCGCCGACGCCCTTGTCGTCCCAGACGACATTGAGCCATTCGCCGAAGTTGCAACGCTCCTTGAAAGGAACTTCAAGAATGCGCACTTTGGTGACCGGCGGATAAGTCATCTTGAGATGATCCGTGCCCTTGGGTCCGAGAACGAAATCCACGAGCTCGAACAGGAAATGGTTCTTAGCTTCCTTCACGCGGATTTTGGCCGAATACGAAATGAGCTCAAAACCGACGATGAGAAATTCTCCCTCGCGACGGATGCGGTTGGCGTTGTACGTCGTCTCGAAATGCGGAAAAACAAGCTTGATCTCGTTGTTGAACGGGCGATCCTGGGTAGCAGAGAAGACGGCGCGGCCTTCGCTCGCGTCGAGCATCTCCTCGCCGGTCTCCTTCACGACAAGAGACTTCGCCTTGCCGTCGGCGCCGATGACGAAACGCGCCCTCTCGTTCTCGAGGACGATATCGTCACTCTGGATTTTATAGGTACTCGTACACCCCGCGAGCATCGACGCAAACGCCAATGCCGCGACCAACGTCTTCATTGTTTTTTTCATAAATGCTAATATATCAAAATCCGCGCATCCAAGTCTACCGTTATTTTGCCGCGAACGGGACGAAAAGAGCGCCTGTGACTTCCAAAAGTAAACAAACGAATTACGTTCGTTTAGTACTCGTAATTATTGGCTAATACTGATGGGAGGGAGATTTCCTCTCTTCCCCTCCCCGGGGAGGGGACGTGCGTTTACTTTCAGAATTTGCCGCA
>JAFVZE010000287.1 GCA_017508315.1 Kiritimatiellia bacterium
CGCGACGGCCGCGAAGGGCGCCGACGGGTCGCTCGCGCTCTTCGTTTCGCGCTATCACATACATGAGATCGGCGCGACCGTCGGGCCGAAGAAAGTGCGCATCGTCGTGCCCGGCTACGACGCCGCCAAGACGGTCTGTCATCTGACGGATATGCCGCGCACCTACACCGAAGTGCCGTTACCGGTCAATTCCGACGGTTCGCTCGATCTTGAAATGCAGACGTGGTCGTTCGCCTTGCTGGAGTTTTATAGATAATGACGCTCGGCGCTATTATCGCCGTATTCTCAGCGCTCATCTGGCCGTTTCCTGAGAAGTTTGATGAAAAATAACGACGATCGCCTAATTTCTCTGGATGTAGCGCGAGGATTCGACATGCTCTGGATAACGGGGCTTTCAAAACTCGTAATCGTCGTTTGTGCCGCGTTCGGTTTCGGTGCGGAAACGGCGCTTGCCGCGCAGATGCTTCATCCCGAATGGGAAGGGCTTCATTTTATCGATTTCGTATTCCCGACTTTCATCTTCATCGCCGGCATTTCATTTCCGTATTCGCTCGCCAAGCAGCGCGCGCGCGGCGTACCGGCATCCAGGACGATTCTTAAGATCTGGAAGCGCGCTGCCGTTCTCGTCGCGCTCGGACTCGTCTACAATGCGATTTTATATAAAGGCCCGGCCGATACGGTCTGGGGGTCGGTGCTTGCGAGAATCGGCCTTTCATGGGCGGCGGCGGCGACCGTCGCCGTGCTGATGCCTTCCGTCCGTCTGCGGCTGTGTCTGGCGGCGGCCATTCTCGCCGGGTACTGGGCGCTGTGTCTTTTCGTCGGTGCGCCCGACAATCCTGCCGCCGGGAATCTGACGATGGAAGGGTGCTTCGCGGGCTGGGATGCCGTTGTTCTTCAACTCGGCTACATCGCCATCTGCTGGGCGTTCCTTTATTTTCTTCATAAACGCAAAATCTATCTGAAGGTCTAATATGAGTTTCTGTACGTTTATCCTCGCCGCATCGACGGCTTTTCACGCGATAAACATCACAAGCGGAAATCCCGACCGCGTCGATTTCATCGCCTCAGAGATTAACCGCCAGCACCGTACGCTCGGCATAGAGTCGTTCGCTCCGTCTATGCAGTTCCACGTGCGGCCGGAGCTTGACGCGGTCGTCGAGCGCAATGTCGCCGTCTGGCGGGCGATCCGCGACCGGGTCGACCCCGGCGTGAAGCTTGGGTTTCTCATCCAGAGTTCGCTCGGCGGGATGCTCGGCTCGAGTCTGAGAGGAGAGAGCGGTCCGCCGGAAAGCTGGCAGCGCACCGAATTTCTGACGGGCAAGGCGTCGACGAGGACGTGTATTCTCGAGCCGAAGTTTCTCGCCTACATGAAGCGGGCGGTCAAGGCGATGGCGCGGGCCAAACCCGCGTTCATTCTTGTGGACGACGATTTCTCGACACGCAGGAACGAGTGCTGCTGTCCGCTTCATCTTGAATTGGTGTCGAAGGCTCTGGGCGGAAAGATCGACAAAGGCCGGTTCAGGGACATTCTTGAAAAGAGCGCGTACTCGGACGCCGAATACGTCAAAGCGGTCGATGCGATCTACGGCGCGTTCGAGAATTTCGCCAAGGAGCTGCGCGCGTCCATCGACGAGGTCGATCCGGCGCTCAGGTGCGGTTTCTGCAGCGGCGGAAACATGATAAGCGGCCTCAAGCGCACCGCGCTCGCGCTCGCCGGCCCCGGCACGGAGCCGTTCGTCAGATTCTGCAACGCCGTCTACGGTCCGCAGGAGCCTTACACCATCGTCCATTCCGTCGCCGTGGCCGAAAGAATGCGCGCGTTCGTCGATCCGGTGAAAGACATTCTCTGCGAGGGGGACACCTGCCCGCACAACGCGATGAGCACCCCCGCGGTCCGCTTCAACGCCTCGCTCGCCAACAACGCGCTTTCGGGAATCGGCGGAGCCAAACTCTGGATGAGCGATTTCAAGCACGATCGTTTCGTCGACAACCAGCGCCGCTACGAAAAAATATACGGAGAATGGGAGGGGTTCCGCCTTGAGCTTCTCAGGCTCGCGCGCGAAGGGATACGGTGGCGAGGGATCGCTTCGGTCGTTTTCGACCCCGCGCTGCGCATCGCGCCGGTCAAGCGGGACGGCGGCATCGATCCGTGGTACGAATATTCGATGATGATTCTTTCGCCCTACGCCATGCCGATCCGTTTCGCGCGTCCTGGCGAGGGGGGCGTTTTCGCCGTTTCCGCCGGTGAGGCGAAAATGCTCTCGAAGGCCGAGCGTGAAGAACTTGTGAAAAATCCCTTGATTCTGGATCCGAAATGCGGCGAAGTGTTCCCGGAGCGCGGGGAGCATACTTACGTTTCCGAGGTTTCGCCCTCCAGTCCGTACTATGTCAGATTTTCCACCGTTCAGCGGGAAAAGTTCAAGGCGGCGGTCGACCGGCTCGTCGGCGGCGTTCTGGAAATGTCGCTGGAGGTCGACCAGCCGGCGTTCGTGCGCCACGGCGTGCTCAAGGATAAGCGCGAAATCGTCGCGGTGACGATGCTTTCGGAAGATCCGCTCGAAGAGCTTCCCCTGCGCCTGTGCCGCGAACCGAAAGCGGTCGAAGCGCTCGGAAAAAACGGAAAATGGTCGCCGGTCGCGTTCAGACGCACGGCGCCGGACATGGTAACGGTTGCGCACGCGGCCCGGTTCTACGACCCGGTCGCATTGCGCTTTACGTTCCGGGAGACGTTGTCGGTAAAGAAGTAAAGGAGAATTTCAAGATGATGCTTCATGTATTGCTTTTGGCTGCTCTGATTGCCGCTCCCGACGGCGGAGAATGGCAGGATCCTTCGCGGCTGTCGCTCGGCAAGGAACCGGTTTCGACTTTGAGGGCGCCGCCGGACGCGATAGATCTTTCGGGCGTCGAGGCGTGGAGTTTCAACTGGGCGAGACGGCCGTCGGAGCGACCCGTCGGTTTCGAGAAACCGCAATACGATGTTTCGTCGTGGCCGAAAGTGACCGTGCCGTGTTCGTGGCAGGCGAGCGGAATCCGCAGGTCGGGCGAACGTTTCGGCGTTCCGATCTACGTCAACACGCCCTACACGTTCACGCCCGGACGCCCGGCGAACAGCAACTGCCCGCCTTACGTAATCGGCAACGACATTCCTAAAGACTGGACTTTCAGTAACCAGGACAACCCCGTCGGCAGCTACCGCCGCGACTTCGACATTCCCGCCGAATGGCTCGAAGACGAGGTTTTCGTCCGCTTCGAGGGCGTAGAGTCGTTCTACTATCTCTGGATAAACGGGTCGTACGTCGGCTTTTCCAAAGACAGCCGTTCGCCGTCGGTCTACAACGTGACGAAATATCTCAAGGGCGGACGCAACACCGTCGCCGTGGAGGTCTACCGCTACTGCGACGGCTCGTATCTCGAATGTCAGGATATGTTCCGCCTTTCCGGCATCATAAGACCCGTTCGCGTGTACCGCCTGAAAAAAGACCATCTGAAAGACGTCCGGTTCGAGACGCATCCCGAGAAGAAGGGCGTTTACGAAGGAGACTGGATCCTTTCGTTCGCGGCCGACCGTCCGGCGGAGTTTAAGGTTTACGAAAAGAGCGGGGCGGAGGTAAAACTTGAAAAAGTGTCCGACGAGAAATGGCGCGTGCGCAGACCGAAGCTCTGGAGCGCGGAGATCCCGAATCTCTACACGCTCGTCACGGAAGGGATATCCTTCAATCTCGGTTTCCGCGAAATCGAGATAACCGAGCCGGAGAATCCGCGCGACCGCACGTTTCTCATCAACGGCCAGCCCGTCAAACTCAAGGGCGTAAACCGTTCCGAGGTGGACCCGGTCTACGGGCACCACTGTCCGACATGGCGTCTGAGGCAGGATATCGAGCTTATCAAGAAGGGCAATTTCAACCACATCCGCAATTCGCACTGTCCTCAGCCGGACGAATTCTACGATCTCTGCGACGAGATCGGCATCTACGTGATGGATGAGGCGAACCTTGAGTCGCACGGCATCGGCTATTCGCTCACGTCGCTTTCCTTTCGCCCCGAATGGCTTCAGGCGCATCTCGAGCGCCAGATCGCGATGGTGAAGCGCAACCGCAATCATCCTTCGATCGTCATGTGGTCGATGGGTAACGAGGCCGGCCCCGGCGACAATTTCAAGGTTTGTTACGACTGGATCAAGGCGAACGACCCGACGCGCCCCGTGAACTACGAGCGCAACTCCTTTTTCGCGGACGTGGGCTCGCGCCAGTATCCTAATCTTTCGTGGGTCAAAGAGACGGCGGCGGGCAGGGAGAACGTCAAGTATCCGTTCCATATAAACGAGTTTCTCCACAACCTCAACAACAACGCCGGCGGCGTGAAGAGTTTTCAGGACGCGATCGAATCGTCGAACCGCATTCTCGGCGGAGCCCTTTGGGATTTCGCCGATCAGGGGCTTTTGGCGTTCGACAAAAAGACCGGCCGGAAGTTTTACGCCTTCGGCGGGGATTTCGGCGAGAAGCCGACGGACGGGCAGGGTATCCTCGACGGAATCGTTCACGCCGACCGCACGGTGGAACCGGCGTATCACGAGACGCGCCACGCATATCAGCCGTACGATGCGCGGCTTTCGAAAGACGCCAGGCATATCATAATCGAGTCAAAGTATTATTTCCGCGATTCTTCCGCGTACGAATTTAGGGTCAACGGGAAAACTGTCGGCATCAAGCCGATTGAGCCGCGCGAAAAGCGTAGGATCGCGCTTGAAACATTGAAAGCGTTCAAGGACAGGGCCGGCTTTCTCAGACTGGAGTTCGTCCAGAAAGAGCGCGAGGGCGTCTTCGAACGCGGGTGGGTGATCGCCAGCGACCAGATAGCGCTTCCCGACCGTTCGAACAGCGAACACGCGACTTGCGTCAAATATCTGCCGCCGGAGAAAAAGGCGCAGATGACGGAGTCTGACGGAGAAATCACATTCTCCGCCGGTGAGTACGTCTACCGCTTTTCCAAAAAAACCGGATTGCTTGTTTCAATCTCAAGGCGCGGGGAAGAACTGCTTGAGGAGCCGGTGTTTCTTGACGTGTTTCGCGGACCGGTCGGCGGCGACATGTCGCTCGGGCGCGACAGCGCTTCGCCGATACGCCGCTTCGGCCGTGCAGGTCTCAGGCGTATGCGTCCGGTGCTGAAAAAATTGACCGGAGTGACGCGGGAGGGCGCCGCGCTCAGGTTCGCCACGATCATCGATTGGCGCGGCGAACGCAAGGAGGAGATCATAGGTTCCGGTCATGCCGAGGTGCGGATAGCCGACGCGGGGGAGACAGATCCCGATGCGCCGGGCTACCACACGGCGACGGAATGGCGGATCTTCGGCGACGGCACGATCGCGCTCGGCGCGGCGTTCCGTCAGTTCGGCGCGCCGCTCGAAGTGCCGCGCATCGGTTACCGGTTTGTGTTCAAAACGCCGAAGACGAAAGTATCCTACAAGGCGCGCGGCCCGTGGGACAACTACGCCGACCGGCGTTCGTCCGCGTTTGTGGGCGAGTACGCCTGCGATTCGACGGACTTCCTGGAGATGTACGGCAGATCCTGCGACTGCGGCAACCGGATGGATGCCTGCGCCGTCAGGCTCGAGTCGACCGGGCTTACTTTCGCGGGGCTTTACGCGCCGATCCCGGCCGTGCAGGTGCTGCCGTATTCGCCGACGGAGCTGCTGATGAATCCGCATCCCGAACTCCTGCCTCCGCCGCGGAAAACCGAACTTGGGCTTTATGCCGTGCAATCCGGTCTCGGCAGCGCGAACTGCGGCCCGAAACCGGAAACGCGCTATCGCATCGATCCGGCAAAAACATATTCGTACAGTTTGCTCATAACGCCGGAAAAAACACTCGACAAGCGCACGTTCTATTCGCCGTGGGACGTCAATTTCGACGAATCGAAAGCTTCGGGATACAGGCTTGAGAACCCGCTCGACTATTCTCGCGAACGCATACTTGAGATTTTCGCCGAGGAAATGTACGGCAGAGAGCCGCCGGCGCCGAAGGAATGGATGATGCTTCCGGGCGACGAAAAAGTCATTCTGGGCGGACGGGCGCTCGCCAAGACGGGGAAGATGCGCTTTATGAGCGAGACGGCGCTTTGGCGTTTCTGCGACGATGTGCCGGATATAAGGCCTGTCGACTGGCTGCTCATCAAACCGCGCCGCGTCAAAGGCAAAGTGCCGGTTGTGCTGTTCCTGAACTACCGCGGCAACCACGAGTATCTTTCCGATCTTATCACTTCGCCCACGACCGGCTGGGTGCGCAACAATCTTTCGCTTTTCATCGTCGACAACAAGGCGAGCGAACTTACGCGCGGCAAGTGCACCGATCCCGGCGAGGCCACTTATTTCCCGATAGCGGAGATTATCGAACGCGGCTACGCCGTGCTGACGGCCTGCTATGCCGATCTTTGCGCCGATCCGACGTTTGAAGAGGATCAGGAAGGCCTTTGCTTCAGAGGGGATCGGACGATCTTTCAGCTCTGGGGCGAGCGCGACGAATCGAAAGGCGACAACACGACGGCACTCGGGGCGTGGGCGTGGCTTTTGTCCCGCGGACTCGATTACGCGGCGAGCGATCCCGATCTTGACATCACCCGTTCGATCGTGACGGGGTGTTCGCGGCTCGGCAAGGCGGCGCTTCTCGCCGGCGCGCGCGACGAGCGTTTCACGGTAGTCGCGCCAGTGCAGACGGGTGGCGGCGGATGTCCGCTTCTGAAGCGCAACTACGGCGAGAACGCCAAACTGATGAACTTTGCCTTCCGCCACTGGTACTGCGGGAACTTCCGCAAATATTCCGGCAACGAAAAGGCGATGCCTTTCGACCAGCATCTGCTTCTGGCGGCGGTCGCGCCGCGCAAACTGCTCGTGAGCGGCTTTGACGCGCCGATGTACGACACGAAGGGGGAGGAGCTCGCGGTCGAAGCGGCGAGGCCGGTATGGGAGCGCGCCGGACGAGGGGATGCGCTCGGCTACCGCCGCCGCGGCGGACGGCACGGCATCGATATGAGCGACTGGCTCGCTATTCTCGATTTCGCCGGGCGTTCGACCTCGGAAAAGTAAAAGAAAATGCGCAGGGCTTTCGCATTGATGGAAAAAAATGTGTTATAATTCCGGTATGAAAGGTTCGAATTCGTTGTCACGCAGGTTTTTCGCTTCTTTGGCGGCACTGGGCGCTGTCAGACTGCCATCGTGCCCCTTATCAAATGAACGCCGTTACTGAGATTCCATGGTGGACGTGGAGCGTCGTTGCCGCCGCCTGCGGCTTGATGCTTGTTTGTATTCTGCTGAAGGTTCGGGAATTTGGGATTCATCCATTGCGCAAGATTGCGCTCGCTTTCCGCCGTCCGTGGTTCGAGACGTTGTTGCTTCTTTTCTGTATCGGCGGATTCGTTCAGTACGGAGCTACCAAGGGTACAGGCGGCGCAAACAGTCAGAATGCCGCCTTGACGATGATGAACACTCCGGTCTTGAATCCGGCGGCGAGCGATTGCGACGGACTTTTCGGTTTGCAAAATAGTATTGCCGCAACCAATCTTGGTTTCTGGGGAATTGAAAAGGGTGTTGATTCCGTTTCCTTCGCCATCGCATGGCCCGAGTCGGCTTTTTTCACCGATAACCGCCTTGATTTGTACGGCAATTGGCGGCTGGCAACCAACGAATGGTCGCATTTAGCGCAGATTAATATCGCCGAGGCGAGGTCGAATGTTATTGTATCGCTGCCATTTACCGCCTTCCCGACAAGTGCCATGGAAAAGGCGGCGTTTTATCTTGTCGCAAAACGGGATGATTCGGACGGCGACGGATTGAGCGATGCATTTGAACGGCTCGTTTCCGGTACGATGGTTTTGCAGGCAGACAGCGACGGCGACGGAATCGACGATGGTAAAGAAAGATTATTTGGGACCGATCCGACATCGGCGGATTGCGATGGCGACGGCCTGTCGGATGCCGAGGAAATCGGTTCGGTTGTGATGATGCCCGACGAGGATGCGCTTTGGCAGCAGTTCAGCGGCAATGCCACCGTGTGGACGGACTCGACCGTAAGCGATAACGGCAGCTTCGTTATCGATCTTCCTTGTCCGTATACGGTCAACGGAATCGTCTATACGCAACTTCGGATTTGTGCCGATGGTGTTATGTATCTGTTAAATCCCGAAAATCCGGCTTGGTGGTACAGCACGATATTTTATGATCCGCCGACATTGTCGGAAGAACAGCTGAGCGAATGTCATATTGCCATCGCCGGTTTTTGTGCCGATCTTTATGTGTGGGCGGCGGCGTGGGGATCGTGGGCGGCGTATGGTACGGCGAACACGCCTAGCGGTCCGGCGAGTGTGATAGACTTTTACAATATCGGGTTTAGAAGTGAAAGGACTTCCTCGAATCCGCATTTATTTTCTTATCAACTGATTTTGCCGAGTAAAGAGGATAATGTTTTTTATCTTACCTATCGACCGATGTCGCCGTCTTCGTGGTTCGCGGCGCAAAATCCGACCGTCGGAGTGCAATGTCCAATGCTGTCTCCTTTATACGCCGGTGAACAGTATTATAATCTCGTCTGGAAGCCGACAGCCGAATCTTTCTCGGCGATGCGCAGAGTAAAATTCACAATTGGTCGCGGAAGCAATCCTACTTCGTCGGACAGTGACGGAGACGGATTTTCAGATTGCGATGAAGCGGTTAAATATCTCACCGATCCAAATTCGTATGATGCAGACACTGACGCCGATTCCCTGCCTGATGAAACAGAGGCGCGGTTGGGGACAGATCTGGAGTTTGTCGATACCGACCGTGACGGACTTGAGGACGGCAGTGAATTTTTACAGGGGCTGAATCCGTTGCAGCCTGACAGCGACGGAGACGGTATGAATGACGGTTGGGAATGTAAATATGATGGTAGTGAAGTTATTGTGCGGTCTAAAGGAGCACGAAGCGGTTCGTCAACGGAGGTAATGATTGTCAACTTCAATCCGCTCAATGATAATGATACTGATGCTGATTTCAATAATGATTCCACCGCAGATCCTGATGGCGACGGCATCACAAATGCCGAAGAATGCGCTTTATCGCTGAATCCGTGTCATTACGACAGTGACGGCGACGGGGTTGACGATTCGGCGGAAATCGAGCAGGGAAGCGATCCCGGCGATTCTTCTGACACCGGTCTTGCATCCTCGCGAATCGGCGTTTCGTTTTACTTCGGAGATCATAGCGAAAGTCATTCTGAAAAATATAGGCTTTCGGTTGTTCCTGTACAGGGAGCGGGCACTAAACCGTCTTCGTTCAACTATCTCAATGAAGAGTACGGAGAATGTGAAACCAAGACCGCTTTTCTCAAGCCGGGATGGAAATACGAGGTTCGGCTGGAACATGCCGGAACGAATAAGTCCG
>JAFVZE010000288.1 GCA_017508315.1 Kiritimatiellia bacterium
ACGCAAGGGGAAGGCTGTTCTGGCATGAATACAACATATATAGTAAAACATATACAGAAGGGTCCGACCCTTTTTATAAGTATCCGAGCCTCGAGCCTAAATCAGTGAATCACCAGCAAGAAAATGGCTCTTGCGCCTGAAAAGCGCCTTCAGATGAAAAAGTCTACGACGAAAAAGAAGGGGTGTGAAGATAAATTTTCATAGGGTTTTATTGGGCTTTTTTGAAAACTGGGATAAATCACCCCAAAAAAAGTGGGATAAGGGTGAAAGCCCGATTGCTGGCGGTATGACTTAAATGGTATAATGCCGGATCATGGGATATTCCAATAGACGAAAGACGGCGCCTTCGTCCTCCGCAGATCATGCCGCCGCCGCACCGAAAGCCGCCAAAGGCGCATCGGTGTGGACGATGCAGATCGGAGGATCGAAAAAGAAAACCGACATGAAGCGGCTTGAGGTGCTGCTTTTCGTTTCGGAGCTCGCCGATCTGCTGGAGGCGGGAATGAAACTCGGACAGGCGCTTCAGGCGCTTGCGAATCAGGGAGAAGACGACAGCGCCCGCAAATACATCTGTCAGGATATCTGCGATGCCATCGTGCGCGGCGAGAACTTTTCCGACGCCTGCGCCCGCCATCCGAAGACGTTTCCCGCGCTTTTCTCGAATATGCTCCGCGCGGGCGAGGCTTCCGGGGCGATGGTGGAGGTTCTGCGCCGTCTCGGCGACCATTACGAGCGCGACGACAATATGCGCGGCAAGATAAAAAGCGCGCTTTCCTATCCGATAATCGTGCTCTGCTTCGGAGTGCTCGCCGTTATCGGCGCACTGGTGTGGATCATCCCGCAGTTTCAGAAGGTGTTCGATTCGATGGGCGCGTCGCTGCCGCTGCCGACCAAGATTCTCATCGGAATGTCGGATTTCGTCATCAATTACGGCTGGCTGCTCGCCATCGCGGCGGCAGGGTTCGCGCTCTGGCTGCGCAAGTGGAAAAAAACGCCGGCGGGAGTGCGCAAGATCGACGGGTGGAAACTCAAAATGCCGCTTATAAAGGGCATAGTCGCCGCCGGCGCGTATTCGTCGCTCGCCTATACGCTCAAAACGCTGCTTTCCAACGGCGTCAACGTGCTTCAGGCGCTGAAGATATGTTCGGAAACCTGCGGAAACGCCGTAATCGCGGAGGCGCTGACTACCGCCCGCCAGCGTGTGACCGACGGCACCACGATTTCCGGACCGCTTGCGTCTTCCGGAGTGTTTCCGAGGATGATGACCGATATGCTCGCCGTCGGCGAACAGGCCGGCGACATGGTCGGCTCCCTCGAACACATCGGACGTCGCTACCAGAAGGACATGGACCGCAACATAACGACTTTCACCAACGCGCTCGAACCGATTCTGATCGTGGTCATCGCCGGCGCCGTCGGATTTGTCGCGGTGGCGATATTGATGGCGGTGTTCAAGGTGTCGTCTTCGCTCGGATAGAAAGGTTGGGCTGCGGAATATGGAAATCGAAGAAATCGGCGCAAAAATGGACGCGTTGGGGCTGTGGGAGATTTTAGCCCCGTACAATTGGGCGGTGAAACCCAAAGGCACGGTGTTCCCTTATTTCTGTTCCGTCTTCAAGGGGGACGGCAATCCCGTGAAGGTGCGCTTCATGATGCTTGAGGGCTGGCAGACGCTTCACGATTACGTTCATACCCGCGTGGACCGCAATTTCGCCTTTTACTCCTCTCCGATGGAAATGCCGCAGCTTGAACTTGTCGTGACCGCGACGGGCGAGACGAAACTTTTCCGGCACGATCCCGGGTATATGCCGCAGGAGGCGAACGCTTCGCAGCGCGCGCTGGCGAAAAAGATACTCTGGGAGGCGTACGGGGTCATGATGCGCGTGGAGTCCGACCGCGAGCTGCCGATGAAATTCGCCTCCGAGCGTTCGATTTTCGCCCGGATTGAAAATTCCGACGGGAAATGGGAGGATGCGCCGCTGGAAATTCCGCCGCCGCGGACGTATGTGGAGAAAATAGTCTTCAGCAAGGACGATGTCGCCAGAGCGCAGGATCTGCCGGTGGTTCCCGGCGAGTCGATGGAGGTCGATTTCCGGATGGTGCCGGGCATAATGACCAACGAGGCGCGTCCGCGCTGCGTTTACGAACTGGTGGCCGTCGACGGATCGAGCGGAAAGCGTCTTGTCGAATGCCGGGTGTCGGCCGATCCCGAGTCGGGGCTGAAGGGGATGTGGGAATCCGTGCCGGTCAGGGTGCTGAAAGCCATTATCGAAAACGGGAAAGTGCCGGGTTGCGTGAAGGTCGTCTCAGGAAGGGTTTTCAGGATGCTGCGGCCGCTCTGCATGGAACTTCCGTTCAAACTTTCGCTGCACGATTCTCTGCCAAAGCTGAACGGATGAGGTCGCCGGTATGAAGAAAACGCTGTTCTTGGCCGCGCTGTCGCTGTGCACCGGGCTTTCCGCCGCCGAATTCACGGGCGGACGCTGGAAGGATTTCGTCTACGACAGGCCCGATACGCTTCCGATCCTCTTCGGCGGAGAAAGCCGCGGCGAAAACGTCAATGTGATTGATTACTGCCTGTATCTCGACGTCTGGTACGCCGACGGCACTCCCGAATACGGCGTCAGGGCGGCGTTTGAACAGGGTACGCACGGCTGGCAGAAGGTCCGGTCGGTGTTTTTTCCGCGCAAACCGGTTGCGAAAATCGAGATGTTCGCCTTGTGCAGAAAAGGCGGCGGCAAGGCCGTTTTCCGCAATCTGACGCTTGAGCGCCGCGAAGGACGCGGAGACGAGATAGATTTCATAAGAAGAACCGACCGCCCGTATTCGGATTCGGACGAGGTGGCGTTCAGAAAGTTCACCGGACGCAAAATAGCGCCCGCCAGGAGATCGGCACCGGCGTCGGGCCCTTCGCCGTCGACGGTCGAGTCCGGCAAGGTTGAGATATGGGTCGCCGATTCGATGCGTTCGGTCTCTCCGCTCACGTTTCCGAAGGCGGGCGATGATCGCGCCGTCCGATTGGAGCTCGCCGGGCGCGAGCGTGAGAGCGTCCAGATATGCCTTTCCGCCGCGCCGGACGTCGAGTGGACCAATGTGGTTCTTCGTCTGCCGCGTCTGCGCCGCGCCGACGGCGCGGAATTCAAAGGCCGCCTCGAATGGGGGCGCATCGGGTATCTCGCCCGCGAGTCCGGATATCTCCCGCATCCGATGGCGATGCCGCAGAACGAAAAATGGTTCCCCGATCCGCTTCTGCCCGCCGCGCCGTTCAAGGTGCGCAGGGGCGGGACGCAGGGAGCGTGGATTACCGCGTATGCCGCGCCGGATGCGGAAAAGGGCGTCTACACGGGGAATGTGGAGATTCTCGCCGACGGCGGAATAACGCCTGAGGTGGCGATGGAAGTGCGGGTGTTCGGATTTTCGCTGCCGGAGATTTTCGGTCTTGAGACGGCGTATTCGGTGATGGACGGTTTTATCCGCAAGCTCTATCCGGACGATTTCAAGGCGAAGAAGCGCGAGGCGTGGGATATCATGCTCGACCACCGGTTGAACCCCGATGATATTTCACGCACTTCTCCGCCGGAGATAGAAGACCTTGTCTATGCGCGCAGGCGCGGCATGAACCGCTTCAACGTCCTGAATGTCGTCCCCGCGCCGAAGAACAAAAAAACAGAGATGGTGCTCATCGCCGATCCGAAGGAGATCTTTTCCGATGAGTTTTATGCCGATTTCGTGAACCGTGCCCGCCCGTGCATCGAGGCGGCAAAGGCGCACGGCCTCGACAAACTTGCCTACTTTTACGGATTTGACGAGCGCGGCAAAGAATTCTATGCCGGCATTGAGAAATTCTGGCGGAGACTGCAGAAGGATTTTCCGGGAGTGCCGCTCATGTCGACGGCGAAGAACTACCGCGATCTCGCCGCGGGGCGGACAAATATCGCGCATCTTGTTTCGGGCGACTGGTATTGTCCGGTGTCGAACGATTACGATGTTGAGCTCAACAAAAGGCTCAGGGCGGACGGCCGCAAGGTCTGGTGGTATACGTGCTGCAGCCCCTATTATCCGTATGCGAACATGGCGTCATGGGAATATCCGCCGGTCGAGGCGCGCATTCTCGGCTGGATGACGCATCGGTACCGCGCCGACGGCTATCTCTTCTGGATCGTGAACAAGTGGTATCAGCCGAAGATGGACGGAAGCGACACTTATTTTCCCGATTACCGCACCCGCAACGGCAACAGAATGCCGGGCGACGGAATACTCATGTATCCCGGCAAAGATTCGATCTGGCCGTCGATAAAACTGGCCAACTGCCGCGATGCCGAAGAAGACTTCGAATACCTGCAGACGGTTTCCTCGCTTTGCGGAAGGAAAGCCGCAGATGAAATTTCCGGAACGCTTGTTTCAAGTCTTACGGATTTCACCCGCGATCCGGCGAAGATACGCGCCGCCCGCATCAGGCTCGCCGAATTGATCGAAAACAGCGCCCGTTGCGCGGAGGTTGAATGATTTCGCGGGGAGTTTTTTGGTATAATATCGCGAAATGAGAGTGGTTTTCATGGGTTCGTCCGCGGCGTCGGCGGAGTGTCTTCACGCTATTCTGCGTGAAGACGCGCTTGATGTCGTAGGAGTTGTCACTCAGCCGGACAGGCCGGCCGGGCGCGGAAAAGCACTTACGCCGTGCCCGTGCGCGCAGTTCGCCGCAAGTTGCGGGATCGCCGAGATCATCAAGCCTGAGAATGTCAACGGCGAAGCGGCTATGGAACGCATCCGCGCATGGCGTCCGGACGTGATCGCGGTCGTCGCCTACGGCCAGATACTCAAAAAGCCGCTGTTGGAAATGCCGCTTTTCGGCTGTGTCAACTGCCATTTTTCGCTGCTGCCGAAATACCGCGGCGCGGCGCCGGTCATCGCGACGCTTCTTGCGGGCGACAGGATGACCGGGGTTACCGTCATGCGTATGGGCGAAGGTCTCGACGACGGCCCGATTATGATGCAGAGTTACGAGCCGATATATCCGGATACGACCGGCGGGATGCTGATGCAGGATCTGTCGGTCGCCGGCGGAGTGGCCCTCGCCAAGGCGCTCAAACTGCTTTCTTCGAATGCGCTGCCTCCCGAAGTCCCGCAGGATGAGGATTCGGCGACCTATGTCAAGAAACTGCGCAAGAGCGACGGACTTATCGACTGGAATCTGCCGGCGCTCGAGATCGAGCGGCGGATCCGGGCATATTGTCCGTGGCCGGGGTGCTACACGTTTCTGCCGGCGCGTCTGCGCAAAAAGGGAACGTCCGGCCGCGTTACGGTCACAAGGGCGCGTTTTGCCAAACCGGAGGCGGAGTGGAAGGCCTGCGCCCCCGGCACGGTTCTCAGACTTGACCGGGCGGGGCCGGTCGTAAAATGTCTGGACACGGCCCTGCTGTTGAGCGAACTCAAGCCCGAGGGCGGCAAGGTCATGGACGGCGGGGCGTTTCTCCGCGGGCGGCAGCTGTTGCCGTTTGGAGATCGCTTTGAACAGTAAGAACAATCGAAATGACGCTTGATAACATCCGCAATTTCTGCATCATCGCCCATGTCGACCATGGGAAGACCACGCTTTCCGACCGCATTCTTGAACTGACGAAAGCCGTTTCCGCGCGGGAACTCAAGGAGCAGACGCTTGACGCGATGGATCTCGAACGCGAGCGCGGCATCACCATCAAGTCGCATCCGGTGTCGATGGAGTACGAGGCGAAAGACGGAAAGAAATATCTTTTCAACCTGCTTGACACCCCCGGACACGTTGACTTCGCCTACGAGGTTTCGCGTTCGATGGGAGCCTGCGAAGGCGCGCTTTTGGTGGTGGACGCCGCGCAGGGCGTGGAGGCGCAGACCGTCGCCAATACCTACTTCGCGCAGGATGCGAAACTGGAGATCGTGCCGGTTCTGAACAAGGTCGATCTTCCCGGCGCGGACGTGAAGGAAGTGAGCCGCGAGATCGAGGATATTCTCGCCATCCCCATGGACGATCCGCTTCTCGTTTCCGCCAAGACCGGAGTCGGCTGCGCGGATGTGCTCGAAGCTATCGTAAATCGCATTCCGCCGCCGGAGACGCAGGGCGTCGATGCGCCCTTGCGAGCGCTCGTGTTCGATTCTGTGTTCGACGAATTCCGAGGCGTAATCACTTACGTGCGCGTGATGGACGGCGCGCTCAAGGCGGGGCAGAGCGTTTCCTTCATGGGCTCGCACGTCACGACGACGGTGCACGAGGTGGGCATCTTCTCGCCGGTCAAAAAGCCGGTCGACAGGCTTGAGGCCGGGCAGGTCGGGTATATCGTCGGCACGGTCAAAGACCCGAGCGAGATCAAGATCGGCGATACCGTGACAACCGCGAAACTCGGCGCGACGGAGCCGCTTCCCGGTTTCAAGGATATCCATCCGACCGTTTTCTGCGGCATCTATCCGATGTCGACCGACGAATTTCCCAAGGTCGCGCAGGGACTTGAGAAACTGCATCTGAACGACAGCGCCTTTACTTTCCACCACGAAAGTTCGCTGGCGCTCGGTTTCGGGTTCCGTTGCGGTTTTCTGGGGCTTCTGCACATGGAGATCGTGCAGGAGCGGCTGCGGCGCGAATTCAATCTCGACATCATCTCCACTTCTCCCGGCGTCGTCTACAAGCTCAAAATGCGCGACGGCACGGAAAAAGATCTCGACAACCCGCTGCAGATGCCTGATCCTTCGGCGCTCGACACGATTTCAGAGCCGATTCTGAAAGCGCGTATCATCACACCCTCCGAATCGATCGGAGATGTGATGCGCATCGTGATGGACCGCCGCGGACTCGGGGAGGGGACGGAGACGATGGACGCCAAGCACGTAATGCTCCACTGCATGTTGCCCTTGAACGAGATTCTTATCGACTTCCACGACACTTTGAAGTCCGTGACCCACGGCTACGCTTCGATGGACTACGAACCGGCGGGGTATCAGGTTTCCGATATCGTGAAGATGGACATTCTGCTCAACTCCGAGACGGTCGACGCTTTCGCCACGATGGTCCACCGCGACAAGGCGCGCGCTCGCGGCATCCAGATG
>JAFVZE010000289.1 GCA_017508315.1 Kiritimatiellia bacterium
ATGCACGCCTTCGACCATACCAAACTTAAAGACCGCATGATCGTCGTGAGAACCGCCCGCGAAGGCGAGACCATCAGGACGCTCGACGGAGTGGAGCGCAAACTTGACGGCGAGATGCTCGTAATCTGCGACGCGGAGCGTCCCAACGCCGTCGCCGGCGTGATGGGCGGCGAGGAGAGCGAAATCGCCGAGGGAACGCGCACGGTGATGCTCGAAAGCGCGCTTTTTGAACCGGCGTCCGTCAAGCGCACTTCGACGGTTTTGGGGATCTCCAGCGAATCTGCCTACCGCTATATCCGCGGCGTCGACAAGAACATCGCCGATTTCGCCAGCCGCCGCGCCGCGCACCTTCTGCAGAAATACGGCGGAGCGGTTATCGCAAAGGGGCTTGTGGACGTTGACGGCCGCGAGCGTTTCGAAGGCGAGGACGGTTTTGAATTCAATCCGCGAGTCACGCTGAATTTCAGACGCGCGAGCCAGCTCATCGGCATCGACATCCCCCGCGAGCGGATGGTGGCGATCGTCGAATCGCTCGGATTGCGGACGGTTTCGACGTCGGAGGACTCGTGCGTGTTCGCCGTGCCTTCCTGGCGCTGGGACATCTCGCTCGAGGCGGATCTGGTGGAGGAGATCGCCCGTCTCTACGGGCTTGACAACATTCCGGACACGATGCCTTCGGCGCCTTCCGTTTCGGCTCTGGACGATTCCGCGTTCCGCGCCAAGGCGCGAATCCGCGAGCTTTGCGTGGCGCTCGGATTCACCGAGGCGATGCACTATTCCTTCCTTTCCGCGAAGGAACTGGACGATTTCGACGGTCGCGATGAGACCAGAGCGTCGCGTTTGAGCATCCCCGATCCGGTATCCGCGGAATACGCGGTGATGCGCGATTCGCTGCTGCCGCAGCTGATGGGGAGTCTCGGACGCAACGCTTCGCGGCAGGTTGCGGACTCCAAACTTTTCGAGATCGGCAAGGTGTTCGCCGCCGGACCTTCGGAATCTGAGCGGATATCGCTCGGTTTTGTCGGACCGGTCGGACGCGAGGCGTTGCGCCGCCGCAGCCAGGTTTCGGAGGAGGAGGCGGTACTGTGGATGAAGGGTGCGGTGGAGACGCTGCTTGCGCGTCTGCACGCCGGCAAGGTCGAGTTCGCCGCCGCCGAGCATCCGGCGTTCGCCAAAGGCGCGGCGCTGCAGGTGCGTCTCAACGGCAGGGCGATCGGCGTCATGGGGGCGCTCAGCGCGAAAATGCGCCATCCCTACCGGCTTACCACGCAGATGGTGCTCTGCGAGATGGAGCTCAAACCGCTGTGCAAGCGTGTGAACGCCGTCGGCAGAGTGTCGGCGCTCGCCCAGTATCCGTCGGTGTCCCGCGATGTCGCCATCGTCGCCGAAAAGTCGGTCACCAACGAGATTATAACCGGCGTCATCCGCAAAAACGGCGGCAAGGAGTTGACCAGAATCGAACTCTTTGATATATTCAAGTCGAAAGAGCTCAAGGACGGCCGGCGGAGTCTTGCGTACGAGCTTGAATTCCGCAGCGCCGAGCGGACTCTTACGGATGTCGAGGTCGGCAAGACCTTCCAGCGGATCGTCGAGGCCCTCAGGTCGACCGCTGGCATCGAGGTGAGGGAGAGTTGATTTTGCCACGTGGGTCCTGGGTTGCACGCGGATTGAGCAGACATTTCTTCGACCGACATTTGAATATGGGGCGTGAAGCCCTGAATTTGGAACGGCGGGTTCCGGAGATTCTGTGCTACGGCAACGTGGGATCTTTTTAGAAAGGAAGCGAAATGAATCTGAAGGTTTGGATTCCGGTGCTGGCGGCGACGTTCTGCGCGGTTCCGGTCTGCGCCATGCCGGAAGTTCCGGTTGCCAGCGCCAAGGCTCTCGGAGTCACCAAGGGAAAGCCGTTCCGCGAGGGACTGGTTTTCATCAACGGGAAGTATCTGCCGCCGCCGTATGTCGTTTCACGCTGGGGAACGGGGCTCAGGATCAACAACAAACCGATTACCGGGCAGGTCATCGACTGGACGGAGTTTCTCAAAACCCAGCAGGGGGTGAAGGTTTCCAGGACCGAAACTCAGGCGGAAACGGCGCCGGCGGCGGAGGAGAAGCCGGCCGAGCCGGAAGTTCAGGAGTCCGACGAAGATGTCGACACTTCGCTCGACGACCTTTTTGACGACGATCCCAAGCCGAAGGCAAAAAAGCCGGCTGCTCGCAGACCGGTGTTCAAGAAAGCGCCTGCAAGGCCGAAGACGTTGGTTTCCTATTCTTTGGACGGCGAGTTCGTGCACAACGAGGCGTCCAGGGCGCTTGTCACGCGCATCAACTCGGCAAGAACGGAAATCGACCGCACGCTCCGTAGCGGCGGCTTCATCTGCTTCGGCGACAATTATCAGCGCGTTTCCGGCGATTCCCGCACGGCGCAGCGCCTTCTGGAGAAACTTCCGGAAATGCAGCGCGACGCCTCGAGCCCCCAGTCGTTCATCTCGAAGGTGCGCGGCGGCGGCATGGTGTATTTCACCGATGAACTTTGTCATGATCTGTACCGCAACCGCATCGACTACCGCCGGCTGATGGACCGCCGCGAGCAATGGAAAAAAGACAGGCAGATGGAGAACTTTCTGAAGGATGCCGGAACGCCGTTGTTCTGATTCCGGCGTACAATCCCGATGAAAAGCTGCTTGCGCTCCTTGCGGAACTGAAGGAGCGCTTTTTCCGTGTCGTGCTCGTGGACGACGGCTCGACGGACGGGCGGGAGATTTTCGACAGAGCCTCAGGCATGGTTGAAAAACTGCTGACGCATCCGGTCAACCGCGGCAAGGGTGCGGCGCTCAAGACGGGATTGTCCTGCATCGGCGAGCGTGACGTGGTGACCGCCGATGCCGATGGCCAGCACACGGTGGATGATATCCTGAAAGTCGCCGACGGACTCAGGATGCGGCGTTCCGGGCTTGTGCTCGGGGTGCGCTCCTTTTCTCGCGGTGTCCCGTTACGCTCCAGATTCGGAAACTTCTGGACCCGCTGGTTTTTCTTTCTCATGACCGGACTAAACGTGCGCGATACGCAGACCGGGCTTCGCGGCATCCCCGGTCCGCTCGTGAAGCGGATGCTTTCGATCGCCGGGGAGCGTTATGAGTACGAGATGGCGATGCTTGCCGATGCAAAAGGGCATGAGGAAAAGCCGTTGCAGATCCCGATTTCCACGGTCTACATAAATTCCAACCGCGCCAGTCATTTCAAGCCGCTTTCCGACACGGTCAGAATATACCGTTCGCTTTTCAAATTCTGCGTCTCAAGCATTCTGTGCTTTTTGATGGACAACGCCGTCTACGCCATGCTTGTATGGGTCCTCGCCGGGAAAGGGATGACGCGCGGCAGATACACGCTCATAGCGTTGCTTTGCGCACGGTTCGTTTCGTCGAATTTCAATTATCTCTGCAACCGGTTCGTGGTTTTTAAATCCGGGATTCCGCGGCGCAAAAGGGTTCATCACAGTTATTTCAGCTATTGGGGGCTGGTTGCCGTTATCGGCGCTGCGAGTTATATTCTGACCGGGGCGTTGGGGGCGTTGCTGGGAGTCGACGGGGTGCTGATAACCGCGGTGAAGATATTTGTCGATGTGATGTTGTTCTTTTTAGGGTATTTTCTGCAGAAGCGGTTTGTCTTCCGGTAAATTGCAGGGCTTGAGAAAATCGGGAAAATGAAGCTGACGGAGAAAAATTAATATTTTTATATCGCTACTTGCATAACGATATAAAAGGTGCTATACTATGTGGCCATCTGCTCCGGAAAAGGGTTCGGGCGGGATACAGACAAAGAAAGAACAAAGATGGAAAGCGCAAACAACACTGCAGCCGTCCAGGACGACGGACTTGCTGAACTTCAGGAAACCATAGCCCGCGTGAGAACGGCGCAACGCAAATTCGCCGCCTATTCGCAGGCCGAGGTGGACGCGATTTTCAAGGCGGCCGCTCTCGCGGCGAATTCCCTGCGCATACCGCTGGCGAAGATGGCGGTCGCGGAAACCGGCATGGGAGTCGTGGAAGACAAGGTCATCAAGAACAACTACGCCGCCGAATACATCTACAACACCTACCGCGACGCGAAGACCTGCGGTGTGATCGAAGAGAACGCGGCGATGGGAATCCGCAGGATCGCCGAGCCCGTGGGCGTCATCGCCGCGGTCATCCCGACCACGAATCCCACTTCGACGGCGATCTTCAAGACGCTCATCGCGCTCAAGACCCGCAACGGCGTCATCATCAGCCCCCATCCGCGCGCCAAGAACGCGACGATCGCCGCGGCGAAGGCCGTTCTTGACGCCGCCGTCAAGGCGGGCGCCCCCGAGGAGATCATCGCCTGGGTCGATGCGCCGAGCCTTCCCAAGACGAACCTTCTCATGAAGGAAGCAGATCTCATTCTCGCCACCGGCGGTCCCGGCATGGTCAAGGCCGCCTACAGCTCCGGCAAGCCCGCCGTCGGCGTGGGCGCGGGCAACACCCCGGCGATCATCGACGAGACGGCCGATCTCACGATGGCGGTAAGTTCCATCATCCACTCGAAAACTTTCGACAACGGCATGATCTGCGCGTCGGAGCAGAGCGTCATCATCCTTGAGAGCGTCTATGACGAAGCGCGCGCGCTCTTCCGCAAGATGGGCTGCCACCTTCTCGACAAGGCGGAGCTCGACAAGACGCGCAAGACGATCCTCATCAACGGCGCGCTCAACGCCAAGATCGTCGGACAGAAGCCCGAGACGATCGCGAAGCTCGCCGGATTCGAAGTTCCCGCCGACACGAAGATTCTCATCGGCGAGGTGGAGAGTGTCGAACTGGACGAAGAGTTCGCCCACGAGAAGCTCTCGCCCGTTCTCGCCATGTACAAGGCCAAGGACATTGCCGACGCCTTCGCCAAGGCCGAGAAGCTCGTCGCCGACGGCGGATACGGACACACGAGCAGCATCTATCTCGACGAAGTCCACGCCGCCGACAGACTCGCCGAATTCCAGGCGCGTATGAAGACCTGTCGCATTCTCGTCAACACCCCGAGCTCGCAGGGCGGCATCGGCGACATCTACAACTTCATGCTCACTCCTTCGCTGACGCTCGGCTGCGGCAGCTGGGGCGGCAACTCTACGAGCGAAAACGTGGGAATCAAACAGCTTATGAACGTCAAAACAGTCGCAATGCGCCGCGAAAACATGTTGTGGTTCCGCGCGCCGGAGAAAGTCTACCAGAAGAAGGGCTGCCTCTCGGTGGCGCTCAAGGAACTCGGGCAGGAACTCGGGAAGAAGAAGGTTTTCATCGTCACGGACGGTTTCCTCTACGAGAACGGCTACACCAAGCCGATCGAAAAGTCGCTCGAAGAGCAGGGCATCATGTTCACGACCTTCTCGAACGTCGCGCCCGATCCGACTCTCGCCTGCGCCAAGGAAGGCGCCAAACTGATGGCCGGCTTCAAGCCCGACGCCATTATCGCCGTCGGCGGCGGGAGCGCCATGGACGCGGCGAAGATAATGTGGGTTCTCTACGAACACCCCGAGGCCGACTTCATGGACATGGCCATGCGCTTCATGGACATCCGCAAGCGCGTCTACACCTTCCCGAAGATGGGTGAAAAGGCGTACTTCATCTGCGTGCCCACCTCCGCCGGAACCGGTTCGGAAGTGACGCCGTTCGCGGTCATCACCGACGAGACGACGGGAACGAAGTATCCGCTCGCCGACTACGAGCTTATGCCGGACATGGCGATCGTCGACGCCGACATGATGATGTCCGCGCCTCCGGGACTTACGAGCGCTTCCGGCATCGACGCGGTGTCGCACAACCTTGAAGCCTACGCCTCGATGCTGGCGACCGACTACACCGACGGTCTCGTGCTGCGCAGTCTGAAGATGATCTTCGAGAACCTGCCCGCCGCCTACGACAGCGCCGTCGACAAGGTCCCGAACCCCGTCGCCCGCGAGAAGATGGCCAACGCCGCGACGATGGCCGGCATGGCGTTCGCGAACGCGTTCCTCGGCGTTATGCACTCGATGGCGCACAAGCTCGGAGCGTTCCACCACATCCCGCACGGCATCGCCAACGCGCTCATGATGGAAGAGGTTCTGCGCTTCAACGCCGATCCGGTGCCGCGCAAGATGGGTACGTTCCCGCAGTACAAGGCGCCGCACACGCTCGAGCGCTACCTCGAGATCGCCGATGCGCTCGGAGTGACCGGAAAGACCAAGGGCGAAAAGTTCGAGAACTTCATCGCCAAGATCCGCGGGCTTCTCGACCGCGTGGGGATCAAGCGCACGATCCGCGACTACGTGCCGGACGAGAAGGACTTCCTTGACCGTCTCGACGCGATGGTCGAGCAGGCGTTCGACGACCAGTGCACCGGCGCCAACCCGCGCTATCCGCTGATGAGCGAGATAAAGCAGATGTATCTCAACGCCTACTACGGGAAGCATGAGAATGTTTGAATGTTTGAATGTTCGAATGTTGGAATGTTTGAATGTTGGAATGTAAAAATGAGGGAGATTTGAAATGAAAAAGAAAGCTGAAACGAAGAAGTGCGCCAAGGCCGCGAAAACGGCCGTGGCGAAAAGCGCGAAGATCGCCAGGGAGGGCAGTGTCCTTCTGGAGCGCACCGACAAGGTCGTAACCCGCGACAGGAACACGGTCCTCAAGATTTTCGGACCGAGCTACAAGGTGAGCGCCATCCTCAACGAGGCGATGAACGAGGCGCGCGCGGCGGAGACGGGATTGCCTGTCGCGAAAGTGATCGAAGTTCTCAAGCTTCGCGACCATTGGTGCATCCGCCGCGAATGGGTGGAGGGAAAGACGCTTGCCGACGTGATGGCGTCGGACAAGAAGAATCTCATGAAGTACCTGAAGGAGTTCGTCGCCATCCAGTGCGAGATATTCTCCAAGACCTCGGAGCGCATGGGCAATCTCGCCGACAAGCTCGACAAGCAGATTTCCGCCTCGCCGCTCCCGAAGGAGACGCGCTACGACCTGCATATGAAACTCCAGAGCTTCGCACGCGGCAAGGCG
>JAFVZE010000290.1 GCA_017508315.1 Kiritimatiellia bacterium
GTGTACCACAACCGCCATCGCGCCGACGATGTTCGCGGTGCGAATCGCCTGATCGCTCGCAAGCGAAGTGAGAAGCAGCATGTCGTCGGCGTCGTTCAAAAGCACGTCGCTCATAAGGTCGTTGGCCACGACTGCGCCCACGGTGCGATCCGACTCTCCGCCGGCCACAAGCTTGCCTTCCAAGGTCTTAACGATATCCGCTATTTTCATGCCCGCAATTATACCATTTTCCCAACCGCTTGCCAATTCTGCGACAGTCGGCACCCTTATCCCACTTTTTTTCTCTATCACATTGAGCGTCCCCGAGATTTCCCTAAAGGTCGCGCAATCCGGAATAGTCCGGACCTCCGCCGGCCACGTAGCCGCGAGATTCGCCCCGCGTCGAAGGCGAGATCCAGAAAGAATACAAAGTGCCGCAGCGGAGATAAAATCTGATCCGCACATTCCTGCCGGCGAATCGTGAAAGATCTCCACCTTTGAATCGCAGCATCGTCCTGGTCGAATCGGCGAGCGCAAACGCTTTACAGTCTTTTTCTGAAAATCCCGGCACGGCCTTACCGTCGGCTCCGACAATCTCCGCCGACAATGAACCGAACAGACATTCTGCGTTGACAAAAAGATGTTTTCCGGAAAAGCGCAGCGGTTTCGTCAGCACTTCCCCCCTGCCGTCGGCGACCATTCCGGCGAATCCATCACGCCGCAAGGTCGCCGCTCCGATGGCTCCGTTGGAATACATGCCGTTGCGATACCAGTTTTTCCCGGTATTGACGCGGGTTCCGTCTCCGCGGAGTCCGGAATAGAAGAACCAGAGCTTTTCATCTTTTACGACACAGATGCCGCCGACGGGGGATAGATATCCGGTATCCCACTTTCCGCTGCCCCAGCCCGACGGCGCGATATCGGCAACATCGCGCGGTTCGTACGTACGGCCGTCCCTCGAGAATGTAAAATGCAGTCCCGTCTGTTTCGGCAGTCCGATATTCTCGGCGTCGCGATTGTCGTTAGGAGTGTTGTACAGCATCTCCATAACGCCGAGCATCAATGACTCGTACGCGACGGCATTGAAGGAATAAAGTTCCCGGCGCTCCTTCACTTTTATCGCCGACAGCAGCCATTCCTCCGGCTGTTTGAGCCCTCTGTGGCTTTCCGGCTCTTTGTCCGGCTCCCCCGCCCATGACCACCTACACCGCTCCCCGCCGAATTCCCGCGACTCGAAATAGCGGCGGTACCGTCCGAATCCCTTGCGGTAGTCGCGCAGCGAGAACACCCAGACGCCGCGGAAAGGATCGTAATACATCGTGGAACGGTCGCCCGAACGTCCGGCGAGCCCGACCTCCGTGAACCTGATGCCGTCATCCGACCGCCACAGCCGGTCATCCCTGTGGTTATAAGGAATTGAAATATGCATCTTCCAGTCGCCGTAAGGATTCTCCGCCGCGTAATTGGGAACGACGCACCAGCTGTCGATTACATCGTGTTCGAAAATCCTGTTCGTGCCGGGCACGATGCCGAGATCCGGATATTCCCACTTCAACGCGTCTTTCGATTCGCCGTAGCAGATGTCTCCGAGCCAGTCGGCCTGATACCAGAGACGGAAGCGCTTCCGTACCGGGTCCCACCACAACCCGCCGTCGGTAGCGCAGGTGAGATTCACCTGCTCGTTGGTGGCGGCGGTGCCGTCGGTCACTTTCGGCGCGGCGCCGCCGCCCGGCCATACAAGCGGGGAGTCCATCTTCACCGGAGTGTTCCAATGCCGCCTGATCCCCGAAGTTTTTTCAACAAGAAAATCGTCGACGAAAAGCTGACGCCCGGTATCTATATCGACCGGCTTCGTCGCTGCGCTTTTCATATTCTTGGCGCGGCCGGTGAACATTTTGATCTTTTCCAGCTCTTCTTCATCGGCATGATAATACGGGTGTACGCTGATATAGTTGACGATCGTCTTGCGCCCCGCATCCGTGCCCGGAGTCCCGTCCGCATTCCAGTCGGAGAGCACCGCCTCGGCTTCCGATGCGACAGCACGGAAGACCACCCGCGTCGGGAATACGCATAGTCTGCCGTACTTGCCGATATCGTCAAAAACATGACGGAGCTCGGGAATCTCCTCGGCGCCTTTGACATCCACGCGCAAAAACGGCAGATTGACCGGTTTTGTCTTCCGGAACGTTCCTTCGGACATTCCTTTTTCGACCGTAGCCAGATCGGACACCGCGCAAGTGAGCTGATAGACGCGCCCGGGTTCGAGACCTGATATTTTCCGGCGCAGAACATTGGGTTTTCGCGCATTCTGGGTAAAGACCGCGAACCGGTTGCCGGGACGGGTCTGGACCGGTTTGTTGTAGGCGGCCGGATACTGTCTCCCCTGCCAGCGCGAGCCGAGATCGGGTATCATTCCCATCGACAGCGATCCCGGCTCGGCGGCTTCCGCCCGCCATCCGGAAAAACCTTCGATGAAATCCCCGTTGCGTATGTGCGTCGGCCAGATGCTCATGCCGTTTTTCTCCGCGAAACTTCCCGTTTCGCCGTCGATGCAGTAATAACGGATCGCCGCGACGATGAACCGGAAAAAATCTTCGTAGCAGGCCGGGGTGGAAAACGCCGCGCCGCCGATTTCGGCGAAGTCGGGATCGGTCGCAAAAATCCGCAGCATTTCCGCGTTGAACGCACGCATGTCCGCCTTGGTCGAATACCAGCTCGTCCAGCCGCCGACCATCATCCAGCCGTTGAACAGATAAAAATAACGCGACGGCGCGGACGGAACCATTTCACCCAGAGCCTTATACTGGCGTTTGACGAAATCCACCGTACGGTCGAAATCGGCCTGTGTTTCCGGCGAGCGGTAGTACGCCTCGGTGAGCATTTTACTGCGCCCGTCTCCGGAATTTATATATGCGGAAATCTCCGGAATATCGAAGGCGGGATAACGGTGCAGCGAAAGCGCCCCGTCGTAGAAAAAGATGTCGATCTTTCGTTTTTCGCGATATGCGCGCCACCACACCTCGGTCGTATTCACCTTTGAACGCGAACCGTTGCCGAGCGAAATGCCGTTTTCATCGAACTGGCCGTCGACCCCCTGCACATAAGAAGGCTGATTGGTCACATAGTTGAGATAATCCTCGAATTTTTCTCTGCGAGGATCACACTGCCCCATTCCGTAACTCATACTGATCTGCACACCGCGCTCACGCATGATATCGATCAGCCGCCCGGTCGCCGGCCAGTCTTTCGTCTCGGTGTTGAATGAAGTCGCATTCATACCTCCGAAAAGTCCGAATGCACGGTAGAATTCCTCTCCGTAATAGTAATCGGTGAAATTGGGATTCAACCGGGATGCGCGGTGAAGCGCCCCGCGATAGATACACTTGACGACACGGGCGATCACCTCCCCTCCGGCTGCCCCCTTCAGCTTCAAGACGTGTTTTCCCCGTGAAAGATTCCTCATAACCTCAAGTTTGCCGGCCTCCGGAAACATTTTGACCGTCTCACCGTCAAACGACACCTCGACCTCCGCCTTGAGATCGGTAAGCGCCACATATACCCAGCCGTCCCTGGCAAGGGTGAACGGATAATCCCCCTCGGCATACGGACGGCGGAAGATCTCGGAAACGAAATTGTTGAGCCGTTTCAGCGGGGTGGCATCTTTTATTTTCCTCCGGACGACCGCACGGTAGACATTGGTCGCGTAAACACGTCCCGATTCCGTCCCGACCATCTCCGCTTTAAGTTCCGTTTCTCCCGGCGCAACCGGACCGAATACCGCTCTGGCTCGGCCGTCGGTGCCGAACGGTACCGTCACCGTCCGCCCGGCCGCCGTGGCGCGGAGGTGGCATTTTTCACCTCGATCGGTCGCGGCCGGACTGTAGAAAAGCATCTGCGCGCCGTCCGCATCCAGTTCGCTCAAAAGCGGATCGACAGGAGTTATACGGACCGGAAACGGCGGCAGCCTCCACATCATCTTCGGATCGTACCCTTTTGCAAGCGCACCCTCGAGCCGCGGCGAACGGAATTCCACCCAGGCATCTTCGGGAAAACCTTCCGCTCCGGCGCAAGCGTAGAAAGTGCAGACGTATTTCCCGTTCTTGGACGGTTGATCCAGCACGCCGTCCCAGGCAACGTCGACCCACTTTCCGCCGGTGTCGTACGGCAGCTGAACAATACCCTGCCCGCGAGACCACGGTCCTTCGGCGACGATGAACCTGAGCGCGCGCATCCGCCTGTCGAAACCGTGCGTGCGTACCTGTGCCGAAAGACGGTAGCGCGTCCCTTTGACGAGCGGAAGCGCGAGCGCCGCCTGAAAGCGGAAGTCGCACGGGCAGGCCGCAAACGGTCTGCCAGTTATGCGTACGGCCGGAGGTTCGCCCGGCGACGTGGCAATGCGTTCGATTACCGGCTGGACGTTTGAGTCGCTGCTGGTGCCGAGACTCCAGCCGAGAAACCCTCCGACATTGTCGCTCGCGAAATCATCGCGCAAAAGATTCCCGCCGGATGCGGCAACACATACTCCCGGCAAGACCGACATCAAAAACAGACATACGATACCATTTTTCATTCTCATCCTCCGTCTCTCAACCGCATTAGCGGACAAACATCGTTAAATCTTTTCGCGTCTTCAGGTAAAGCCCGCGGGAAGTCCACTCGAACCGCGCAGGAGCGAGATCCTCCCGCAGGCCGATCACCTTCATTTCCGCAAATTCTCCGCTGCGAGAACTGCATCCGATAAGGCGGAAACTCCGGCGTCCGCCGGAGTAAGCGGAAAGATCCACACTCAATCTGGCGTTGGCTCCGATTTCGGCACTGCCGGAGAAATCCAAGGCTCCGATCCCCTCGGCATCGGCGACGAAATCGATTCTGCTGCCGGTATGCCGCTCAGCGGCGACATTGGTGCACACCAGATTGGCCGCGGCGAACAAGCCTTCGGAACCGAGACGGCGGATCGTGCCGAAACCGTCCATTCCCAGCACCACGTCCTTTTCAATCGACACCGCCGCATCAGCGACGACGAGCGTTCCGGTTGCGCTGTGATCCGCCGCGATCCCCGTCTCCCGCTCCATGGCACCGCCCTGATACGGATATCGCTCGACAACGGTACCTCCCACGAAAACATCGTTGCCGCAGGAGAACTTCGCTCCGCCGTCAAACGTACAGACTCCAACCCCGCCGAAAAGTCCGATACCAAACGTCCGTAGCGCATAATCCCATTTGGCGTTCTCCTGATCATGGTCATTGACAGACAGAGAACCGCCATCGACATTCAGACGTCCGGTTGCACGGCCGACACCGACACCGACATCGCCGTAAAGAACCCGGGCAACGCCATCGTCGAATATATTCATTTCGCCGTCGAACGGATATGCGCACGGCTGGGCATTGGAAGAGGCTGCGGCATAACCGCTGTATCCGACCATAAGTCCCATCAAGATGCAATTGGAATACCCGGTCTGCGAAGCTCCGAATCCTTCTATGATCAACCGTCCGGCGCTTCCAACGTTGACCGCGCCCTTCTGAAGCGTGGACGGCCAATCTTTTGAACGGCTGAACGCGACATGAACACCTTCCGCTCCCGCCCGGTAAACGGCGTTGGAAATATTCATTACGGCCGAACCTCCGGATTGATGGCCGATCATCGTGCGATAAGCGATCGGAGACGTTTCCCCGTAGGCGGAAGAACACCAATCGATATCCACATTGCCGGTTGAGGTGCCGCCCGCATGGAACACCGCGATATCGGCCGGAGTTATACTCGATCGGCCCTCAAAACGAACTTTCAACGCATCGGCGCTTTTTTCCGTTATGAACTGGCACTTGGTCCCGATCTTCTCATCAAGCTGCAGAACCCCGGTCCCCCCGAAAAGCATCGTCCCATTGTGAAAACGCATATCCGCATTATCCGTTGCCGCGCCGACCCCGAATACACCGCCGGTAACGAGCAAATCGCCGCCGTAAAGGCGGAAGCCCACGGTATTTACCCCGGCGGGACTGTCAAATTCCATCCTGCCGCCGGAGACCTCCACCCGTCCGCCTTTTTCAAGCGTAAACTGATCGCTCCACGAATCCTGCAGATGCCGGAACGACCCGTTTCTGATCTCTACGCGCCCTCCACCGCGTTCTCCGCTTTTAATGCGCATCCTGCCGCACATCCCGGTAAAATCGGCAACACCGCCGTCGACGACCAGTTTCCCGCCGCCTACGGTAATCACCTCCGCCGATGCAGACGCCGTGCGCACCCCTTCACTTTTGCCGTCGTACGCAAGCCTGCCTCCCTCGGCGATCTCAAGTTCGCCGCCGTCGCCGATGGTGACGAAGCCGTTTTTCATCACCGCATCAGACTTTATCAAAAGCTTCGCGGTTCCCGTCCCGCCGTTGCAAAGATGAAGTTCCTTTCCCAAATCGGCGGCAGTGTCGACCTCAAGCGTATAATCGGCGCCGTCAACGGTAACAAACACCACGCTTGAAGCCGTCGGGACGCCCGCCGACCAGTTCTCCTCCGCCGACCAGTTGCCGTCAATCGCATTTCTCCAACAGGTGACATTATCGTTTCCGGCGTCAATTTCGCCGCCGTCCACCCATGATGCCGAATCGTCATAAACCCCGGAGGCCGGCGGCAAGCCGTCAACAATCGTTGTCTTCATGACCGCCCGCTTTCCGGCGGGCAGCACGACCTTGCCGGAGCCGCGTATGACAAGTTCGGTCTTGCCGGAAGAGAAAGGAATGGGCGTCCCGTTTCCGACGGTGAAAGCGGCACCGTTGCCGACAACCAATCTGCGCAGACCGGACAAGGCATCCGTCGCGGAGGTAAAGCATTCGAACGCCGCCCCGTCCGCAACGATGATTTCCGGCACTTTCCTGAACGTGGCGGAGCCGGCTATGCGCATGGTGCCGTTCGACACCACCAACCGTCCGGTTGTTTCGTGGACACGGTTTGAAAAAATCTGAGTGTAATCACCGTCGGGCATCCATACAACCGATACTTCGTTCGTCAGCAAACCGCGATAGAGGCAGTCCTGCCGGGCACCGACAAGATACATCGTCGCTCCGACGCCGTTTCGGCTGCCGAGATAATTGCCGGTCTCGGCGTAGTCCGCGCCGACATCCCAGGAAGAGACCAGTCCCTTCGCCCGCTGGTCACGGCCGTTAAGATCGCACCATCCGGTCTTCGCATTGCCGTAACGGCTCCAGAAATTCAGCACCTTGCTTTCGTCCAACACGAAATCGTTCATGCAGCATACGTTGAACACGAAGCCGATCTGTGTGGAATCGTACGAGCTCCCGGCGTAAAGCCGGCTCAAGCCTCCGCAGGTTCCCACGCTGCCACCGTCGGAGCAAAAAGCTTTGACTCGTACGCCGTTGCGGAAATCCACCAGCGCGGAAGCATGAAACGCAGGATAGAGATTCAACTTGGGCGCATCGATCTTCGCCTGCGCATCGACCTTCACGCCCTCACGGGCCAGAAGATAGAGCTTACCCTCAGAGGTTTCGTCATCGCAGACGAGACTGCCGTTCCACTCCAGACTTTCCCCGAACTGCAGCGAAAGCGGTCTGCCGGCATTTGCAGGCTTGCCGATACGGAAGGCATAGCCGCGCCATTTCCCCGAGGCATTCAGCGAGACGGAGGCATCTCCGCTGAATGTGACCGAAGCGCCCTCGGCTCCGAACGCCGAAACAGAATCGCCACGCAGAAAGACGTTGTGTGCGCTCGTTCCGCCGGAATATGAATTGTTTCCGGAAAGAACGAGTGCACTCGTCCACGCATTATTGCCGTTCTGTATCTGCGTGAGTTTTCCGATGCCGCTGTTGTTTCCGCTCACTTCGATTCCGCCGACTCCGGATATCGGCCCGGAAACGATGTTCGTAACCGAAGTTCCCACAATGATCCGCAATTTTCCTTCTCCGAGCACAATCGGCGAGGTAATCGCGATCGGCAACGCCACATGGTGACTTTCGCCGCCGATTGTCACGGTTTTGTTCATGTACACACCGTCACCCGCGCCCGGCACTTTGGTCGAAGGCTCCCAGTTCGCAATATCGTTCCAATCGCCCGCACGCCCGCGTCCGGACCAGACGAAATCCGCCGCACCAAGACGCATAGCGCACAGCGCAACGGCAAAAAACACCGGCACGACAAGTCTTTTCATTTCGCTTTCATCCTTTCATTCACAGATTTATCTTTTGTGAAAACCCGCCGGAGAAATCAGCATTCTCCGTACACATCCAGGTGCATCTGTCGACAAGTCCGCCGCACCTGAGTTCAACGACATTAACCCCAGACTCGAACGGCACACCCTCCCAAATCACCGTATTGACCTCATCGGGGATGCGCCTGCCGACGACACGTCCGTTGACCGAAAGCTGAACCTCGCCACGGTTGCAGAACCCGATGACGCTGAACCTTTTCCCGACACGCGTCATCCGCTTTGAACACAGATGCAGCACCGGTTCCTCGCGCCAGTTCGCCCGGTAGAAATGATACGCGTCTTTCGCCGTACGGTGGTCGTGGGTTACCAGCCCCTTATCGTTGATACCCTTGTGATCGCCCTCGTCGCGGTTGTCGCTGGCCGTGTCGAACATCATCCAGACATACGAACCCCATACTCTCGGATCTTTCTTTATGCATGCGTACTGGTCGTGGTGGGCCATCACCTGCCACTCCTCGGCATGATTCTTTTCCGCCGCCGCTGCGTCGGCGAACGGATCGAAATGCCGGTAGACCGAAGCGAATGTGCCGTATTCACCGATGCCGACGGATTTTCTTCCCGATTCGGCCTTCTCAAAAAAACCGTCTATCCGCCGCGTCATCCGCGCCGGATCGCCGTGTTTCCAGTCGGGATAGAAATTGCTCGCCGCGATATCGACGATCCCGCCGAGCCCTTTGCCGTTGGAATACGAACTCCAGGCCCCGGTGGTGGGATGCGCAGGATCAAGTTCTGAAAAAAGCCGCTGTAGTCCGCGGATGACTCCGCCGACCGGCGCTTTCTCCATCGCCGGGCGCTGGCCGTCCCATACGGAATAAAGTTCATTGTAAAGGCTCCATACAAGAAGCGAAGGATGGTTGCGGTTCTGAGCGATCATTTCGCGGGCCGTCTCCTTCAGCCGGCTTACGTACGTTTCATTCGTCCAGACAAGCGCCGAAGCCGGCAATTCCACCCAGCAGAGAAGTCCCTTTTCATCGCAAAGGTCGTAACTTATTCTGGAATGAGGGTAATGTGTTCCGCGTACAGAATCGGCACCCATCCTCTTGATGCAGTCGAGATCCTCGGCGATCTCGTCTCTTGAAAGCGCCCAACCCGATCCGGCGCGTTCCTGATGATAGTTGACCCCGCGCAGTTTTCGCTTGCGGCCGTTCAGATAAAATCCATCCTCGCGAAACTCGGCTTTACGGAACCCGATCTTCTGTCGAACCGTGTCGCGCCACGTGCCGTTGGTGATCGTGACCGCCAGATCGTAGAGATTCGGCTCTTCGGGGCTCCAGAGTTTCGGATTTTCAAAGCGGTATTTCCGCACTTCGTCCTTTCCTCCGAGCACACGGATTTTCGCCGTCACCGTTCCCGTATCTGGATCGGCGGATATCTCCACTCCCGGTCCGCCGTAATAAGTGGGATCTATGCATATCGGATCTGTTTCGATAAGCCACACAGGACGGTAAAGCCCGCCCTCGATGGTATAATCGCCGTACACCGGAGGCTGTAATTCATCGAAATGGTTGTCGACCACTATTTCAAGCAGATTGTCGTGCTCTTTGAGAAAACGCGTAATCTCGTATGTAAACGCCGTAACCGCGCCGCGGTGAGTGCCGACGATACGTCCGTTCACGCACATCATGGCCGTGACCGCCGCGCCGTCGCAACGAACGAAATAGCGCTTCCCGGGAACAGGATCGGCGAGGGGCGTGGCATAAGTCTTGCAGCATCTGGCAAACCCGCGTCCTGCAACGGAATTGTCGAAATCCTGAAACTCCGAACCGTGACCGTCCGCCCCGTCGATCGCGTTCCAGGTATGCGGCACGGTAACTTTTTCGCCGTCGCACGACCATTCAACGAGCTGCTTTTCCACACGTTCAGCCGCCGCCGGGCATACAAGGGAAAGAACAACCAAACCGGCGAAGACGTGTTTTACGGGTAATGACATCGACATGGGTTCCTTATCTCATTGAGCTTTACAGTTTGCAACCAGATTTTCAGCCTCGGCGGTGATCTTACTCCACTCTCCGGCGGCGATCCATTCCTTGTTCGTAAGATTCCCTCCTACTCCCACGCCGACGCAGCCGGCGGCCATGAACTCCGCCGCGTTGGAGGCCGAGACGCCGCCGACGGCGAGAAACCGGATGTGCGAGAGCGGTGCGGCAAGCGCTTTTATATACCCGGGCCCAAGAGAACCGGCAGGGAAAATCTTCACGAAATCCGCTCCCGCCTCGTGCGCCGAAACCGCCTCGCTCGAAGTCATCGCGCCGGGCATCGCCACGAGACCGCGACCTACGCACTCGCGAATGAGCGCCTCGTTGACGTTGGGGGCGATCATGTATTCGCCGCCTGCCTGCTCGCACAGATCAAGCTGTTCGAGAGAAAGCACCGTCCCGGCGCCGACTCGGACGTCGCCCTTGAAACGATCGCTTATCGCCCTGATGGCGGCGGCCGTATTCTTCCAGGTTTCCGGAGACTTCTGGTTGAAAGTCACCTCCACAAAAGCGATACCGCCCTTCGCGAACGCTTCGGCAAGATGAATACAGACATCCGGCGCAAAGCCGCGGATGATGGCGATTATCTTCTTTTCGAGAACCAAATCGATTATCTCATTTTTCATTTCAGCAACATTCCAAACAGAGATTTTGCGCCGGCATACGCAACGGCGATCGAAAAAACGAATGCCAGAGCCAACATGATGTTCAAGCCTGTCCCGGCGCGGTTTGCGCCCATGACCGCCTTGCGGTTCACAAGATACAGAATCGCGGCCACGGTGAGCGGCAACACGAAAAC